>NZ_AMPR02000201.1:0-33344 GCF_000307735.3 Cupriavidus sp. HPC(L)
CGGCTTTGATCTACCGTCGAACGAGAGTCACTGGGTCCCCGCCTTCGCGGGGACGACGGGGTTTCCATTGCGCAGGGTCAGAGCCGCGCGTCGGGATCGCCGTGGGCAGCCCAGGCGGCCAGCTTGCCGAGAAAGATATCGACGACCCTGGCCGCGTTGCCATCGGAGAAGCCGGCGCTGTGTGGCGTCACGATGACGTTGGGCATGTCCCACAGCGGCGAATCCGTTGGCAGGGGCTCGTGGGCGAACACATCGAGATAGGCGCCGGCCAGCCTGCCCCCGCGCAGCGCCGCGATCAGGGCCGGCTCGTCGACGACTTCGCCGCGTGCGACGTTGACGAGGTGCGCGCCCTGCGGCAGCCGGGCCAGCGCTTCGGCGCCGATCAGGCCGCGGGTGTCTTCGGTCAATGGACATGCCAGCACCAGCCAGTCGGTGCGCGGCAGCACCTCGCCAAGCGTCCGGTATGTCACGGTCTGATAATCCGGGCCGGCGGAGTCGGGACGTTGCCGCACCGCCACCACGCGCATGCCCAGCGCGTGCAGCACCGCGCCGATCTGCTGGCCGATCGGTCCCCAGCCGACGATGGTCGCCGTCTGGCCATGCAGATCGCGCGGCATGCCGGTCGCAATCAGCGGCGCCCATTGCCGTTCGCGCTGCGCCGCCAGCATCCGCGGGAAATGTCGCGCCAGTGCCAGCAACCCGGCCAGCGCGGTCTGCGCCACCACGCTGGCATTGGCCCCCGATGACGTGGTGACCTTGACCCCGCGTTCGCGCAACTGGACATAGACCGGGCGGTCGGCGCCGGCGGAATGCACATGGGTCCAGCGCAGCGACGGCGCTTCCAGCAGTGCGGTATAGAAGCGCTGCGTCGACGGCAATACCTCGTGCTTGGTCGACAGGCCAGTGACATCGCGCGAGACGAACGCGATATCGGCATCGATCGCGCGGGCATCGTCGATGGCGGGCGCCAGCACCGCGGTCCACGGACGGTCCTGCAGCACCGCGGTGATGGCGTCGCCATGGGCCCGCAGGGCCGGCTCGGACAACAGGATGCGCAAGGGCGCGGGACGCGAGGAAACGGTCATGGTGTCGAGATATCCAGCCAGGGCGTCAGTCTACCGAAGCGCCCGAGGCGCGCACGACGGCCTTCCACTTCTCGTATTCGGCGCGCGTGAACTTGCCGAACTGCTGCGGCGAGCCGCCGACCGGATCGGCGCCCTCACGGATCATCTGTGCCTGCAGCGACGGCAGCACCTCGTTGACCGCCTGGTTGATCTTCATCACGACATCCTGCGGCGTGCCCTTGGGCGCGAAGAAGCCGAACCACGAGCCGGCCTCGAAGCCGGGGAAGCCCTTCTCCGCGACCGTCGGCAGGTCTGGCAGCGAGCGCGAGCGCCGGGCGCTGGTCACCGCGAGCGCGCGGAGCTTGCCGCTCTGGATATGGGAGATCACCGAGGGGATCGTGGCGAACATGAACTGCACGCGGGCGGACAGCAGGTCGTTCAGCGCATCGGCGCCCTTGTAGGGAATATGCGTGGCCGGCGCGCCGACCCGCTCGGTGAGCATGAAGCCCGACAGATGCGACGACGTACCCACGCCGGTCGAGCTGTAGTTCAGCTTGCCGGGATTGGCCTTCAGGTAGGCGACGAACTCTTCCAGGTTCTTGACCGGCAACGAGGGATGGACCACCAGCACGTTCGGCACATCGGCGATCTGCACGACCGGCACCAGATCGGTCAGCGGGTCGTAGCTGAGCCGCTTGTACAGCGTCTGGTTGATCGAGATCGGCCCGACCGAATTGACGAGCAACGTATAGCCGTCGGCCGGCGCGCGGACGACGAATTCCGTGCCGATATTGCCGCCGGCGCCGGGACGGTTGTCGACGACGAACGACTGCTTGAAGCGCTGCGCCAGCTGCTGGCTGACGTTGCGGGCCAGGATGTCGGTGGTGCCGCCCGGGGTAAAGGCCACGACCACGCGCACCGGCTTGGTCGGATAGTCGGCCGCATGGACTTGCGGGGCAAGGGCCGCGGTAGCGGCGATCATCGCTGGCGCGATGGCTCGGACGAATGGGTTGGCGAAGCGGAACATGGATGTCTCCTCGTTGCTTGTTGTGTATGGTTTTCCCGTGGCAGGTCACGGGTTAGAAGCGGTTGCGGCTCTCAGGCGGCAGCGGCTAGCCGGCCGCAGGGGCTGCCCTCTCCCCAACCCTCTCCCGCAAGCGGGAGAGGGAGCAGACCTGAGGCATTCGATGGGGCTGCCCTCTCCCCGGCCCTCTCCCGCAAGCGGGAGAGGGAGCAGACCTGGGGCATTCGATGGGGCTGCCCTCTCCCCGGCCCTTTCCCGCAAGCGGGAGAGGGAGAAAACACGAGGCACAGGCGGCACGTTGAGGCGGCTCCCCTCTCCCGCTTGCGGGAGAGGGGTTGGGGGAGAGGGCAAGCGTGTCATCACGGAAAGCCGTAAAGCCGCGCCGGATTCGCGACCAGCACCCTTTCGCGCGCCGCCGCATCCGGCAGCCAGCGCGCCAGCAGGTTGAACAGCACGCCGTCGTCCGGCATCAGATGCGGCTCGAAGTAGTTGATATGCGGCCAGTCGGAACCCCAGACCACCTGGTCCGGATTGGCCTGCAGCAGCGCCGCGGCGAACGGGTCCACCTCGTGGTAAGGCGCCCCGCCGGGGTTGAGCCGATCGGCGCCGGAGATCTTGGTCCACGCCGTGCCCTCGGCCAGCATTGCGCACAGCGCCTGGAAACCAGGGTCCGCAACTCCGCGCGCGGTCGACATGCGGCCCATGTGGTCGACCACCAACGGCAAGCGAAGCGCCTTCAGCCGTGGGCCGAGTTCGACCAGGTCCGGCGCGTGAATCCAGATCTGCGCGTGCCAGCCGCGTTCGCGCAGGCGCGGCGCGAGCGCCTCGAGCACATCGATGCCGACACCGTTGCGGTACACCGCATGGCCATCGACCCGATACAGGTTGATCCGTACACCCCGCACGCCGGCCTCGTGCCAGGCATCGAGCTCGGTGTCGGTGGTATCGGCGGCCGGCACGGCGATCCCTCGCAGCCGCGCCGGATAGCGCCGCAGCGCGTCGAGGACCACGGCATTGCCGGCGCCGGTGCCGCTGGCGCTCGCGGTCACCAGCACGCCGCGCGTCAGGCCCAGCGCGTCCAGATGCGCGATGAACGCCTCGGCGGGATACGGCGCGGGCGTATAGCTGCGATCGTCGGCAAGCGGAAAGCGCTCGAACGGCCCGAACACGTGGGCGTGGCTATTGCAGGCACCCGGCGGCGCCCGGAAGGCCGGCGGCGTGATGCGTTCGAAGGCGGGGAGACAGGGGCGCGTCATCGCAGCGGCTCGCAATACAGAGGAATGCCGGCGCTCATTCGGGCGCCTTCAGCCGGCCCGCGGACGCCAGCGTCTGCGCTCGCGCGTCCTCACGCTGCAGCAGCGTCGACAGTTCCTGCGGCGACGACGGATGAGCCACGCTTCCGACCGTCAGCAAGCGGCTCTTCACCGCGCCTTCCGCCAAGGCCTTGCGCAACGCCGCATTGATGGTGTCGACCACCCCTGTTGGCGTGCCGGCCGGCGCCAGCAGTCCAGTCGCGGTGGTCGCTTCGAAGTTGGCCAGGCCCGCCTCGCGCAGCGTCGGCACCTTGGGCAAGGCCCCATCGCGCTCGCGCGACATCACGGCCAGCGCGCGCAGCGCGCCCGACTGGATATGCGGCGCCGAGCTGGTCAGCTGGTCCACCACCATGTCGATCTGCCCGCCCATCAGGTCGACCAGCGCCGGCGCCGATCCCTTGTAGGGCACCTGATTGAGGCGAATGCCGGCCGCGTCTTCCAGTTGCAGCATCGCCATATGATTGGTCGTGCCGGGACCGGCATGGCCGGCGGCGAGCTTGCCCGCGTTGCCCTTGGCGTAGGCCAGCAGCGACTGGATATCGCCAAAGCGCTTGTCGCCGCCCTTGACCACCACCACCAGCGCGGTGGTCGACACCAGGCCGACCGGGTTGAAGCTGGCCAGCTTGAAGTTGGTTCGCGTCATGCGCGGCAGCACCACGATGGCGTTGGGCGTGGTGACCAGCAGCGTGCTGCCGTCGGGCTCGGCCCGCGACACCAGCGTGGCGCCGATCACGCCGCCGGCACCGGGCCGGTTGTCGACGATCACGTTGCGGCCCAGGCCCTGCTCCAGCGCCGGCGCGATCGCGCGCGCGACGACGTCCAGATTGCCGCCGGGCGCAAACGGCACGACCAGGGTCACCGGCTTGTTGGACAGCGACTGCGCACGCGCGGCGCGCATCACCATCGGGGCGGCGCCAAGCGCCAGCATCTGCGCCAGCAGGCGTCTGCGGTTCATCGTGGTCTCCATCCTGCGAAGTCGTTCTTGTGGGGTGCGCGGCGCTCAGTCGCGGTAGCTCGGGTCGATCCGGTCGAGCTTGCGCAGCAGCGCCGGCCATTCCATCACGCCATAAGGCCGGCGCGTGCCGGGCTGATAGTTGTTCCAGGTGGCCTCGAGCACGTCCTGCCCGACCTGCCGCAGCGGCGTGTTGCACGACAGCGCGCCGATCTGCGCGCGGCAGGCCAGTTCGAGCCGGTGCATCCAGTTGAAGGCCTCGCCGACGGTATTGCCGACGGTCAGCGCGCCGTGATTGCGCAGGATCAGCGCCTCGCTCTTGCCCAGGTCCTCGATCAGCGAGGCCTGCTCGGCGGTATCGAGCACCACGCCCTGGTAGTCGTGGTAGCCGATCTTCAGGAAGCGCATCGCAGTCTGCGTGATCGGCAGCAGCCCGCATTCCAGCGCCGACACCGCCATCGAGGCCCAGCTGTGGGTGTGGATCACGCAGGCGACTTCGGGGCGCGCCTCGTGCACGGCGCTGTGGATCACATAGCCCGCCTTGTTGATGCCGTAGTTCAACGCGCCGAAATCGGGCTTGGACAGGATGTTGCCGTCGTGATCGACCTTGATCAGGCTCGATGCGGTGATCTCCTCGTACATCATGCCGTAGGCGTTGATCAGGAAGGCGTTCTCCTCGTCGGGCACGCGCACCGAGATATGATTGGCCATCATGTCGGCCATGCCGTAGAGCTCCACCAGCCGGTAGCAGGCCGCCAGATCGACGCGGGCCTGCCATTCGGCGTCGCTGCAACGGTCGCGCATCGACGGGATGTTCAACACGCCAGGTTTGGTCATGGTCTCTCTCTCCTTGTGTTCGTTCGCCGGAATCAGTCCGACCCCAGGGCCAGATCGCTGGGCCGGCGTTTTTCGATATGCCATTTCAGCAGCGCGGCGCTGCGATAGATGCCGTGCGCGAACTTGCCGTACGGCAGCGTCAGGAACAGCGCCATCACGATGCCCAGATGGACCGCCAGCAGCGCCGCCATCGCGCCGGTATCGCGCCAGGCCAGCAGCGCCAGGCCGCTCGCGCTGGTCAGGAACAGCAGCGCGATGAAGCCGCGGTCCATCGGGCGCTGGTCCGGATCGCCGGTGCGCGGATCGCGCCGCAGGTTAAGCCACAACAGCCCCACGGGCCCGATCAGCAGTCCGATGCCGCCCAGCGTGCCGAGCACCACCGGCAGGCTGGTATATGCATATGGCGCATGCAGGCGCAGCGCATAGTGGTAGAAGGTCGCCACCGTCGTCGCCGCAAAGCACAACATGAAGCCGTAGAAGGTGAAATGGTGGAAGCGCCGGCGGGCCAGCGTGAAGGCGTCGTCCTCGTTGTTGCAGCCCTCGCCATGGCCGCCGTCGAGATAGCGCAGGCGCAGCGCGTCGCCGGCGGCGCCGGTCGCCGCCGCCGCGCGCGATTCGCCAGGCCGCATACCCGGGGAAACCTGCCGCCAGAAGCGAGTCACGCCGACGCCGAGCGCGAGGATCGCGAACAGGAAGACGATGCCGAACATCGCCGCCAACAGGTTGTGCGGGAAGATCGCGTAGAAATTGCCGGCCATCGGCGCGTGCCACAGGCCGCCGCCCATCGCCACCGCCATCAGCAGGAACAGCGCGAGGCCCGCGGCCAGCGCCAATGACGTGGCCAGCCCCGCGCGGCGGTACAAGCCGCCCAGCGCGGCTGGAAACGCGTAGTCGCCATAGGTCTGCACGCGGACCTTGGCCATCGCCTGCGGAATATTGACGGCGAACTCGTGCGGCGGCGCGTACTGGCACGCGTGGAAGCAGGCGCCGCAGTTGTGGCACAGGTTCGACAGATAGTGGATGTCGGCCTTGCCGAACTCCAGCCGGCGGGTCATTGCCGGGAACACCGCGCAAAAGCCTTCGCAATAGCGGCAGGCATTGCAGATCTGCAGCGTTCGCGCGACTTCGTGTTCGTCGGCGGTCAGCGGCAGCGCGGCCTGCGCCAACGCCGCCGCCTCGCGCGTCAGCGCTTCAAGATGTTGCATGTTGCTGTTCCAGAGATTCGGTACGAACGGGCACGGCGGCGCCCCGTTGGGCGGCGGCCTGCGCGGCCTGCGTGCCGGCGATGCGGCCGAACGCGGTGCCGATCGACATGCCGACGCCGGCGGTATAGCCCTTGCCGAGCACGTTGCCCGCCATCATTTCGCCGGCCACGAACAGGTTGGCGCTCGGCTTGCCGCCGAAGTGCACCGCGGCCTTGTCGTCGACCTTCAGGCCGAGATAGGTAAACGTGATGCCGGGCCGCAGCGCATAGCCGTAGAACGGCGGCGTGTCGATCGGACGGGCCCAGTGGGTCTTCGCCGGCGTCAGGCCCTCGGTATGGCAGTCATCGAGCACTGTATGGTCGAAGGTGCCGACGCGGCAGGCCGCGTTGTAGTCGCCGACCGTGCGCATGAAGGTCGCCTCGTCCAGGCCCAGCTTGCGCGCCAGCTCGGGCAGCGTGCGGGCCGTGACGCCGGGAAAGACCGGCGGCATGAAACGGCCGATCGCCTTCGCGTCGATGATCGAGTAGCCGATCTGCCCGGGCTGCTGCGCCACCAGGCGGCCCCAGATCGCATAGCGCTTGGGCCAGAAGTCCTCGCCTTCGTCGTAGAAGCGCTCGGCGTTGGCGTTGAGCACCACGCCCAGCGACACGCAGTCGATGCGCGTGCAGATGCCGCCGTCGTACAGCGGCGCCCGCGCGTCGATCGCCACGCAGTGCGATTGCGACGGATCGCCGATGGCGTCCGCGCCGGCGTCGATCATGTACTTGAGCAGCACGCCCTGATTGAAGCGCGTGCCGCGGATCAGGAAATTGTCGGCGGGCCATTCGCCCCGCTCGTTCTGGCCCCAGGCCTCGCGCAGCCACTCGCGGTTCGATTCGAAGCCGCCGGCCGCCAGCACGCAGGCGCGCGCCTCGATGCGCTCGCTGCCGATGCGAGCGGCAACGAAGCGGTCGCCGTCGAGCTCGATCGCGTCGACCGGCGCGTCGTAGCGGATCAGCACGCCGAGCCTCTCCGCGCTGCGGTAGTAGGCATTGACCAGCGCTTTGCCGCCGCCCATGAAGAAGGCATTGGTGCGCGCGACATGCAGCGCGCCCGACAGCGGCGGCTGGAAGCGGACGCCATGGCGGCGCATCCAGTCGCGGCAGTTCGACGACGCGCGGATCACCAGGCGGGCCAGGTGCTCGTCGGTGATGCCGCCAGTCACCTTCAGCAGGTCCTGCCAGTACTCCTCTTCGGGATAAGCGTCGACGAGCACGTCCTGCGGTGCGTCGTGCATGCAGCGCAGATTTCGCGTGTGCTGCGAATTGCCGCCGCGCCATTCGCGCGGCGCGGCCTCGAGCAGCAGCACGGAGGCGCCGGCTTCGCGCGCCATCAGCGCGGCGCACAGGGCGGCATTGCCGCCGCCAATGACCAGGACGTCGATCATGCGGCGTCCTTGAACGAGGGCATGGGGAAGAAAGGCACGGTTCGGTCGTATCGATGTTTGACGCGACTGTACCGATACCTTTGGGCGCTGCTAAGGCGCCGGACGGAATGGGGGCTTCACGAATCGTGAAGGGGTACGCCCGGGAGGCGCCCCCGGCCGTTCAGCGGCCGGCGTCGGCGTCTCGGAGGCGCGCCATGTACCGTCCCCGTTATCCGCTGTTGGTCAGCTTTCCTCGACATTGTATTTGGCAGGACCGGACACTAAGCTCGTCGTACGCATGCATGTCGGCGCAAGCCCCGAGCGGCTTGCAACCTCCCACGACTCACTACGAAAGAGGAGTCGACGACATGAACATCCTACGGCGATGGCCCAGGATGGCGCTCGCATGCGCCATGCTTGCGGCCCTGACGGCATGCGGCGGCGGCCACGACGATGACGACGGCCCCGAAGCGGCACCGACCATCCAGCTGCTTTCCTCCTCCCCCGACCACGTGACCGGCGGCAACGCGTTGATCGATATCACCGTGCCGCGCCAGATCAAGCTGGACCGCCGCCCGCTGCGGATCGAGCTCAACGGCAACGACATCACGCGGGAATTCCGTCCGCTGCTGGACGACCTTCGCCACCTGCAGGCCGTCGTGACGGGTCTGCGCGCTGGCGAGAACACGCTGACGGCCAAGATCGGCCGCGAAACGGCCACGCTGAAGATGACCAACTACCCGATCACCGGCCCGGTGATTTCGGGGCCGTGGCAGACGCCGTTCATCTGCCAGACCGAGAGCTTCGTGCTGCCGGACGGCTCGCGCCTCGGTCCGCCGCTCGACGCCAACTGCAGCGTCGCCACGCGCGTGCACTACCTCTATCAGAAGAACACCGGCGGCGCGCTGGTGCCGATGCCGAGCACGACGTCGCTGCCCGCCGACGTCGCCAGCACGACCACGCTGGATGCCCACACCGTGCCGTTCGTGGTACGCGTGGAAACCGGCACGGTCAATCGCGGCATCTATCAGAACGCGGTGCTGCACGATCCGACCAGGGAGTCGGCCCCCACCCCGCTGAAGCCGCCGAAGGCATGGAACAAACGGCTGATCGCGGTCGAGGGCTTCGGCTGTACGGGCGGCTGGTACATCCAGGGCGCGGCGCAGGGCAATATCTCGGTCGCCGGCTTCGACTTCACGCTGCTCAATGTCAGGCGGCTCGGCGAGGGCTACGCCACGTTCGCCAATACGCTGCAGCACGCGTCGAACAACTGCAACGCGGTGCTGGCCAGCGAGGCCGCGATGATGTCGAAGGAGGCGGTGATCGAGACCTTCGGCGTGCCGGTCTTCACCGTCAGCGCGGGGTGCTCGGGCGGATCCTATGGCAGCTCGCAGCCGGCCGACCGCATTCCCGGCCTGTTCGACGGCGTGCTGATCGCCTGCACCTTCCCCGACCCGCTGTCGATCGCCCTGTCGGGTTCGGACGGGCACCTGATCACGCATTACCTGATGGGCAATCCGAACGCCCTGACCGACGCGCAGATCGCCGCGGTCACCGGCTACAAGAGCCGCAAGGCCTTCGAGGACGCGGCCAATCAGGCCGGGCGCATCGATCCGGTGCCGGCAAGGCAGGACTTCCCCGGATACAACTCGGGCGTGTTCAATTCCGCCGTGCCGCAGGAGCTGCGCTACCACCCGGTCAATAACCCGACCGGTGCGCGGCCGACGTTGTACGACGCCGCCAGAAATATGTACGGCATCGACAAGGCCACCGGCTTCGCATTGCGTCCGTTCGACAATGTCGGCGTGCAATACGGGCTGGCGGCACTGAACGGCGGCGCGATCACGATCGACCAGTTCCTCGACCTGAACGAGAAGGTGGGCGGCTACGACCAGGATGCCAACTACGTCCCCGCCCGCTCCCTCGGCGACCTGGGCGCGATCCTGCGGGCGCAGCAGTCCGGCCTGCATCTGGGCGGCAACGGCGGGCTGGCTTCGATCCCCGTGTTCGACGTGACCGGTGTCTATAACGAGGACGCCGCCTATCACTACCAGTGGTTCCATTTCGCGCAGCGCGAACGGATGCTGAAGGCCAACGGCGATACCGCCAACCACGTGATGTGGCGCGGCAACCCGGTGCCGGCCGATACCGCGTGGGACACCTTCATCCGCTGGGTCGCGGCCTACAAGGATGACAAGTCGCCGGCCTCGCAGAAGCAACGGGTCGTCGCCCACAAGCCGCAGAACGCGGTCGACGGCTGCTGGCGGTCCCAGACGGATTTCGTGGCCGAGCCGCAGACCCTGAGCAGCACGCCGGACACGACCTGCAATTCGCTGTTCCCGTCGTGGACCGCACCGCGCATCGCCGCCGGCGGCCCGGTCTCGGCCGACGTGATGAAATGCGCGTTGAAGCCGGTCAATCCCGCCGACTACAGCGTGCCGTTCACCCCCGATCAGCTGAACCGTCTGCGCGCGATCTTTCCGAGCGGCGTGTGCGACTGGACCAAGCCCGGCGTCAACCAGACGGGCGTCGTGCCGAACGGATCGTTCGGCCCTTCGCCGGTGAATCTGGTGTTTGACATCACGAAGTCGTGAGGTTGGCGGCCGGTACGGGAGCGAGGCCACTCGGCCGCTCCCGTATCGAGCCGTATGCTGGTTTATTGCTGGCCGGCTGGCAGACCATGGGGAACACCGCTACGGAAGGATACCGAGGCGTATCTTCATCTTGATTTCCCCCAGCCAATCTTCCCTGTAATGCCGGGCGAGGTGGCCAGTCTGCGCCGGCGTGATGCCCGACGTTCTAGCGAGATGTTCGAGGGACGTTAGTGAATCGATCCACCCCAGACGTTCCGCTGCAACGATTGCCGCCTTGTCAGCGGTTGACAGCAGGATCAGCGCTTTCGGCACCAGCTTGTTTGCATGCAGCCAGGCGAGCAAATGCAGTTCTCCGTCGTCCAATGCCTGGCAGTGGGGATAGGCTAGTACCAGGTCAACCAGCTCCCGCTTTCCGACGACATGCCGTCCACTGAGCCCAGACACCAGCGCGTTGCGGTCCACCGGAATGCGGCGCGGTTGGGAAAGATCACCGGTAAGCGCCTCTTCCACGCACTTCTCTACCGTCTCAATTGCGTAACGCTCGCAGATGGGGGACCAGCACCCGGCCCGGAACGCTTCCAGGATGATGTTGGTGTCGACGAACACCCGGACCTTCGCCATGCGATGTTGGGCCTCATAGCTCGAACGGCGCCGGCAGTGAGTGCTCGGCGAACAGGTCGCTCAGCATCGGCAGGCTCATTCCCATCGCCTTTGCCGCCTTGCGGGCGGAAAGCTGCCCGCGGTCGATGGCCGTATGAAGCATGCTGACGAAGCTGTTCGAGAAACGCTTCGGTTTGCGACCCGCGCTGGATCGTTGCCGCACCTTGCGAAGCTGGTCTCGCGTAGCGGCGTCGATGCGCTTCATGTTGTACAAACGCCAGGCCAACGCAATGGGACAAACGCGCAATTGATCGGCAACATCCGCGAGATGGCGAATATCCGAGCCTCTCCGCGGGTCGATCAGTTGCTCGAGAGACGGCCTGGGCATCAACAATGCCGCGGCGAAATTGTCCGCAAGTTGTTCGACGCGCTTTGCCCTGCCGCGCGCTTCGAACGAGTTCGACTCTCGGTGGTCCGGCTTCATGGCGTCCCATGTCAACGCATGGAACAGTTCGTGGGCGAGATCGAAAAAGCGGCGAGCCTCGGATTCATTGCGATTGATCAGAATCACCCCGAGATCCTGCAGGTGACAGGTGGCGCCCGAGATGGTGTCGCCTCGAGCCGAGTCTACGGCCTCGACGAAAAGAACCGGGATGTCCAGTTCACGCTCGATACACTGTGCAAGCTGCTCCGCTGGAACCGTGCCCAATTCCAGCGCTGCAACCAACGCCTCGGCCCGCGCGGCGGCATCTTCGAACGATGCCTGCGCGTTCAGCCGCAGACTGTGCTTGAGCGGACTGGTACCACCGCCCTGCCCTTCGCGCAGCCAGCGCAATAGGCCGATCCATTTTCCCGCCCTCGATTCGAAGCTGTCGAGCTCCTGTTCCGGCACGCTCGACGCCGCCCGCCAGGAAAATTGGGCCTCGCCCGCGACCGCGAACGGGTCGAGAAAAAAATCGACGTCCCGGTCGAGCAACTCTGATAAAGCCAGCATCTCGTCCGACTTCAGGGCACGCTTGCCATTTTCGATGTCGGACACTGACTGCCGGTCGTTGAGGCCGAGCACCTGGGTCAGCTGATCCTGGGTCCAGCCCTTCGCCTCGCGGGCCGCCTTGACGCGGTAGCCGATCAACTTTTGCGAGATCCGTTCGACCATCGTCCTCTCCGTGTGGCATTCCATTCTATTCTTGCGAATTGCCGTTCGCAAGATTTCCCGGCGATCCTTTATTCGCAAGAGCGGCCGATGCAGCGGGCCACGGCCCGTTCCGGCGGCAACTTGGCCAAATCGGAGGGCAGGTGCTATCGTCGCCACTTGGCCTTTCAGGCCGTGCATAGAACCTGTTGGAAGGAGACAACCTTGAAGCCACGCATCACGTGCCTGGCGGCGATCGCCTTGATGGCGAGCGCCGCGGCACACGCCGCCTACCCTGAACGCCCGATCAAGCTGATCGTGCCCTTTCCGCCGGGTCAGGCGACCGACATCTTTGCGCGGGCGCTCGGCGAGCGGCTCGGCAAGCAGCTTGGGCAGTCGGTGGTGGTGGAGAACCGTGCCGGGGCCGGCAGCAATATCGGCATGGAACTGGCCGCTCGCGCCGCGCCCGATGGCTATACGCTGGTGATGGCCGGCAGTGCGATGGCGATCAACCAGACGCTGTACGCGTCGATCGGCTACGATCCGCGCCGCGATTTCCAGGCGATCTCGGGTGTGTTCTCGGTGCCGCTGGTGTTCCTGTCGACGCCCGCGTCGGGCATCACGTCGCTGCGCGATCTGGTTGGCAAGGCCAAGGCAGCGCCGGGCAAGCTCAGCTACGCGAGCGCCGGCATCGGCGGCACGCAGCATCTGTCGGCCGAGATGCTGAAGGCGCGCGCCGGCATCTTCATGGTCCATATCCCGTACAAGGGCAGCGGCCCGGCGCAGGCGGACTTCCTGGGCAACCAGATTCCGGTGATGGTCGACTCGATCACCGCCGCCCTGCCGCTGATCCAGTCGAAGAAGGCCGTGCCGCTCGCCGTGACCGCGGGCAAGCGCGTGCCGCAGCTGCCGAATGTGCCGACGGTGCAGGAGCAAGGCGTGCCCGACTTCGAGGCACTGGGATGGGCGGTGCTGATGGCGCCGGCCGGCACGCCGCCGGCCATCGTGTCGCAGCTCAATGCGGAAACGGTGAAGGCGCTGCAATCGCCGGAGCTGCAGAAGTTCATCGTCGACCGCGGCTCCGAGCCGATGCCGATGTCGCCGGAGCAGACCGCGCGGTTTGTCGACAGCGAGATCCGCAAATGGTCGACGGTGGTCAAGCGTTCGGGGGCGAAGGTCGACTGAGTCTGCCCGTCGCCACTACGAACGCGGAGCCGGCGACCGCCGAAGCCACCGAGTCCCCGCCTTCGCGGGAACGACGGTGAACGGTCGGCGCCGTACCCCCGTTACGCTCAGGCCGCGGTCAGAAAATCGACCACCGCCTGCGTGAAGCGCTCCACTTGCTGCAGATTCGACAAGTGGGCCGCTTCCAGCTCGACATAGGACGCGCCCGGAATCGTCTCGGCCATGTAGCGGCCATCGGCCGGCGGCGTCGGAATATCGCCCGAGCCGGCGATCACCAGCGTCGGCACCGCGATCCGATGGATCTCGGCACGCAGGTCGTTGTCGCGGATCGCGCGGCAATTGGCGGCATAGCCCGCCGCGTCCGTCGCGCTCAGCATGGCGCGCAATTGCTGCACCAGTTCCGGATGCGCTGCGGCGAAGTCCGGGGTCAGCCACCGGTCGACGACCGCGGCCGCGATCGACCCCACGCCATCGCGCTCGACCGCCGCGGCGCGGTTGGTCCAGTTCTCCGGCGGGCCGATGTAGGCCGCGGTATTGCACAGCACCAGCTTGCCGAGCCGCTTCGCGTGGTTCAGGCCCAGCCACATGCCGGTGATGCCCCCCATCGACAGCCCACAGAAATGCGCGCGCTCGATGCGCAGCGCATCGAGCAGCGCGATCACGTCGCCACCGAGCTGGGCGACGGTATAGGGACCGGCAGGCACCGACGAACGGCCGTGGCCGCGCGTGTCGTAGCGCAGCACGCGGAAATGCTGCGTGAAGGCCGCGATCTGCGGCTGCCACATATCGAAGTTGGTACCCAGCGAATTGGACAGCACGAGCACCGGCAGGCTCGGGTCGCCATCGAGCTGGTAGTGGAGGCGGACGTCGGAAAGGTCGGCGAAGGGCATGGCGGAAGCGGTTCTCAGCGGTTGACGGCGGTACTCAGCGATCCTCGTCGGTACTGTAGTACTCGGCAGTACTCGGCAGTACTCGGGGCCAGGATCGATCGATGCCCCGTGCGGCGCGGCATGCGCCCGCGCGGAGCGGCACAGGCATCAGTTCTGCGCGATCGCGGAACCGTGCTGCGCCAGCGGCGTGACCTTCATCTCCATGAACGGATACAGCGGCAGCGAGGTCAGCAGCGTGTGCAGCTCGTCGTTGTCCTTGACGTCGAAGATGCTGACGTTGGCGTACTGGCCCACCACGCGCCACAGATGGCGCCACTTGCCTTCGCGCTGCAGCTGCTGCGACAGCGCCTTCTCGTCGGCCTTGAGCTTCTCGACGGCTTGCGGGTCGGCGGATTGGGGAATGCGGACGGTCATTTCAACCATGAACAGCATGGCGATCTCCTTGTTGTAGCAGTACGGTCAATGGGGTAATCGAGGTCATACCGTGGCGATCGGCGTCACGGGAGAGCCCATCGCGCCGGGCAGGCGCAACGGCGGCGCGGTCAGGAAAAAGCGCGAGCGCCGCTCGGCGCGCAGGCAGGCGGCAAGCTCGCGCAGATACCACAGCTCGCCCAGCGGCAGGCCGAGCTTGAACAGGCAGTGATGATGCAGCGGCAGCATCGGCACCGCCCGCTGCCCCGGCTCCGGCGGCCGTGCCGGGAAGCGTTCGACCGCGTAGTTGTCGGCGGCCAGCGCGGCGATGCCCGCCTCCGCGATCCATTGCAGCAGCCGCTCGTCGCGGCCGTCGAGCGCGCAGCAGCTGTGATGCAGCGCATGCGCATCGGGCCTGCCGCCCATCTCCAGCACCATCTCGGCGAAGCCGGTGCGCAGCACCAGGATATCGCCGGTCTCGACGGCGACCCGATCGGCGTCCATCACGCGCATCAGGTCGTCGTAGCCGACGGTGCGGAACTCGCGGCCGAAGTGCTCGGCCAGATCGACCAGCACGCCGCGGCCCTGCACACCATGTACGGCCAGTGTCTCGATGCCGAGCGCGTCGGCGTGGCTGTGGTCATGTCCGCACGGATGCGCAGCGAAATCGTCGGCCTCGGCATAGTCCACCGGTCCGACGATCTCGGCGTTGGGCCGGAAGCCGTTGTAGTAGACGCGTTCGGCCACACCGTCGCCGTCGGCATCGAACAGCGCGCCGACATGGGCCAGCGAATCCCATTGCGTCGAATACTGCAGCGACAGCAGCACCTGGTCGTCGCTGAGCACGTCGAGCGCATTGGCCTCGACCTTGGCCAGCGGGAAATTGACGTAGGGAATGTCGTCGCGATAGGTGGGCCGAAGCACCGGCGGATGCCGGCGCACGTTCAGCGCATTGCCGCCCGGCAGATCGAGTGGCAGCGACAGGCAGAACGTGCGGCCGCTGCGAATCTCCTGCGCGGCGGCGCGGACCTTGTCCGCGGTGATCAGATTCAGACGGCCGAGCTGGTCGTCCGGGCCGAAATCGCCCCAGTTGGAGCCTTCCGGTCGTTGTTTCCATCGCATCGGGGATAACCTCCGGCACGGACGCGCCGCGGTGCCAGCGTGAATGCACCGGCCCGCGCGGTCCGATCGATCGGGATGTCAGAGACAGCAGACGCCGCCGAGATAGGCCTTGCGCCAGCGCGTGATCCGCACCTCGGCGAACAGGCCCGCCTTGTGGAACGGATCGGCTTCGATTAGCGCCTGCGCGGCCTCGCGGGTATCGACATCGACGATATAGACACCGCCGCCGGCATCGCTGCCATCGTCGTTCAGCTTGGCACCGCAGGCGAGCAGCAGCGACTTGTTGGCTTCGAGGAAGTCCAGATGCGCCGGCCGCTCGGCCTTGCGCACGTGCTGGTGGTCGGGCTTGTCGAACGTCTCGATGATGTACGGCATGGTGTCTCCTGTGTTGTTGTCGGGAAAGCGTTTATCGATGATCAACCGGGGATCGTCAGATCTGCGCGCCCCACGCCAGCATGGCGACGATGTAGATCAGGCCGACCCAGAACATCATGATCACGGTGTAGCCCATCACGTCCTTCAGCTTCAGCTTCGACAGCGCCAGCGCCGGCAGAATCCAGAACGGCTGCACCAGGTCGTTCCAGGCGTTGCCCAGCATCACCGACATCGACGTCTGCGCCACCGAACTGCCGATGGCCTTGGCCGCATCGATCATGAACGGACCCTGGATCACCCAGTGCCCGCCGCCCGACGGCGCGAAGAAGTTGATGAAGAACGAGCTGACCAGGCCCCAGAACGGCAGCGTCTGCGGCGTCGCGATATCGACGAACACGCGCGAGATCGTGTCGACCAGGCCTGATCCGGCCATCACCGCCATGATGCCGGCATAGAACGGATACTGCAGGATGATGCCCGAAATCGTCTTGATGCCCTCGTTCAGCCTGGCCACGTAGTTGGCCGGCGTGCCGAGCAGCAGCACGCCGATGAACAGGATCAGGAAGTTGATCAGGTTTAGATCGAGCGTGCCGCCCTGCGTGAAATAGAGCCCCGCATAGGCCAGACCGCAGACACCGATCACCAGGCTCAGCAGCCGGCTGTTGTTCATCCGCGTGGCCAGCGTGTTCTCCAGCCCCATGCTGTGGCCGCCGGCAGCGGCGCCCCGCTCTCCGCGCGTTTCGGCTTCGACGTTGATTTCGGTGATGTCCTTGGGGTCGCGCGGGTGCAGCATCGCGTTGAGCAGCGGCAGCGTGATGATGACCGCCAGGCTGGTCAGCAGCATCGGCGTCGAGAAGATCGTGTCCTTCAGCGCGATCACGCCCATCAGCTTTTCCATCGGATGGCCCGGCGTGGAGATCAGTACCGGGATGCTGGCCGACAGGCCGAGGCCGTACAGCGTGAAGCCGCTATACGCCGCCGCGATGATCAGCGGATAGTGGACGCCCTTGACCTTTAACGCGAGCTTGCGCGCGACGATGCCGCCGATCACCAGCCCGAAGCCCCAGTTCAGGTAGCTGCCGATGCCGCCGACCAGCGTGGCGACGATCACCGCGCCGCGCGGCGTGGCCACGCGCTCGACGATGCGATCCAGGAAGCGGTCGATCAGCGGCGCGGTAGCCAGCACGTACCCCATCGCCAGGATCACAGCCATCTGCGTGGTGAACGCCAGCAGGTTCCAGAAGCCCTTGCCCCATTCGAGGATCACGGCCGGCGCGGCCTGTCCTTGCACCAGCATGGCCATCGCCATGCTCAGCAGCGTCAGTCCGATGGCGAAAACGAAGGGGTCCGGCAAATACCGGCGCATCAGTTCGGTAAAGAACCCGGCGACCTTGCTCAAGATCTGTCTCCCAAAAACATGCCGAATGGCATCTTGAATTGCCGCATTTCGAACTAACGTTCTACATACGAACACGTTGGCTATAGGGAGGCGATCGTAGAGGCGTGTTTGCGCAAGGTCAAGTCAATGAATGGGCTTATTGAATCGGATTCCGCAATAACCGCGCCCACGCAGAATCCGCCGCGCCATTGCTGCGATGCGGAATAAAAACGCGGTGACCGGGGCCCCGGCCATGCCAGTTTGAGAGCCGACGCTTGCCGCGCTGCAGCAGGCCGGACCACGAAACGGTTCGTTGCGGTCTATCGCAACCCCAGCATGCGTTCGATATCGAGCATCAGCGCCCGCAACTGCGGCCCGGCCTGCTTCTCGATCGCCCCGAAGCTGCCCTGTCCGACCGGCACGCCGCAGTTCAGCACGAACAGCTGCGAGCCGACCGGCTGGCACATCGGTACCGCGAAGCCGTAGACCTCGGGCCGCCATTCGGCGCGGTTCGAGCAGTACCCTTGCCGCTCCAGATCGCGGCGAGCGTCCGCCAGCCGCGGTTGGGCGTAGGCGAAGGCTTTCGGATCCTGCAGCCGCAGCTGGTTGAGCACCGCATCGCGTTCGTTCGCCGGCGCGCGGCACAGCCAGGCGCGGCCGATGGCGGTGGTCAGCATCGGCAGCGCGGCGCCGATCTCCGGCGTCACGATCAGGCTGTCTGTCGAGCGCGCGGTCTCGACATAGATCATCTGCGTGCGGTCGCGGATGCCCAGCGACACGGCGCCGCACAGCCGGTCGGCCAGCGCCTTCATCATTGGCCGCGCCAGCTGGCGCAGATGCATGCTGGCCAGCAGCGGATAACCCATCGACAGCACCGCCGCACCGAGCCGGTATTTGCGCAGCGCGGTGTCGTGGCGCAGATAGCCCAACGCCGTCAGCGTATGCGTCAGCCGGGCCACGGTCGTCTTCGACAGCCCGGTACGCTCGGCGAAATCGCGATTGCCGAGCATCGCGTCGCCGCTATCGAAGGCCAGCAGGATGTCGATGCCGTTGGCCAGCGTGGCCGCGTACTGGCGGTCCTTGTCGGCCGGCTCCTTCGTGCGCGAAAGGGATTGCGGCACGGACTGCGCCGCGCTGGTACGCGAACCGAGGCGCAAACCGGGGCCGCTCATCGGCTCTTCCTCAGCGCGGCCTCGATCCTGGCGACCATCCTCAGAAGGCGCGGCCCCATCTGCCGCTCGAGCTTGCGCGGCGTCATCCGCGCGCCCAGCACGCCGCAGTTGAACACCATGACCTCGCCATCGATACGCGTCGGCAGCGGCGCCGCCACGGCATGGATGTCGCTCTGCCATTCGCCGCGGGACGTGCAGAAGCCGAACTCGGCCATCTCTTGCCGTGCGTGTTCGAGCGCAGGCGCCTGTCGGCGGAATTCCGCCGGATCGGCCTTGCGCAGCGCCGCCAGCACCGGCCCGCTTTCCTGCTGCGACGCATGGCACAGCCAGGCCCGGCCAATCGCGGTGGGCAGCATCGGCAGCGTCGCGCCGATATCGGGCCGGAACGCCATCGCATCGTGGCCGCGGCTCGTCTCGACGTAGACCATCTGCGCGCGGTCGCGCAGGCCCAGCGACACGGAGCCATCGATCTCGTCGGCCAGCTGCTTCATCAGCGGCCGCGCCAACTGGCGGATGCGTAGCGTGGCCAGCAGCGGGTAGCCCAGTGCCAGCGTGGTCGATCCGAGCCGGTAGCGGCGCAGTTGCGCGTCATAGCGCAGCAGGCCGCGTGCGGCCAGCGTGTACGTCAGCCGGCTGACCGTCGCTGGCGACAGGCCGGTGCGCTCGGCCAGTTCCTTGTTGCTGAGCACGCTGTCGCCAATGCCGAAGCACTGCAGCAGCGACAGCCCGTGCGCGAGCGTAGTGGCGAAGGCCGGATCGGGATGATGAGAGCGTGGAGCCATCGGGGGCGGCGTTCGGGGATGAATCGGAAATGTTGGGTTTCAGCAGGGCATCGACATCGCTGTCGCCCCCGCGAAGGCGGGGGCCCAGTGTCTTTTCTCACTCGCGGCCAAACAAGTCGCTGGGTTCCCGCTTTCGCGGGAACGACAGGATGTACGGCATCTGGTCGGCGTCGATCATACCGCGCCGGGCCCGTTGGCAAACACCATGTCGTTCAAGATAGCGAAACAACGATCCACTATTTCGCCCCTGATTGCTACGCTGCCTCTCCATCCGATGCCAATCCACGGGCGTGTCCCGCGGTCCACCGCCAACCGAAACAGGAAGCCGTAGCGATGATCCGAGACCCCGACACCTATCCCGCATTTCTGGCGCAACTACGCCGCTTCGTGCAGCAGCGACTGGTGCCGCGCGAAGCCGAGGTCGCATCGCGCGACGAGGTGCCGGCCGACCTGGTCAAGGAGATGGCCGACATCGGGCTGTTCGGCTTTTCGATCCCCGAGTCCTATGGCGGCGCCGGCATGACGACCGAAGAGCTGGTGCTGGCCGCGATCGAACTGTCGCAGTGCTCGGTGGCCTTCCGCGCACGGGTCGGGACCAATACCGGCATCGGCTCGGAAGCGCTGGTCGCCGACGGCACGCCCGAGCAGAAGCAGCGCTATCTGCCCCGCCTGGCCAGCGGCGAGATCACCGGCTCGTTCGCGCTGACCGAGCCGGAGGCCGGATCGGATGCGACGGCACTGACCACGTCGGCGCGCCGCGACGGCGACCACTATCTGATCAACGGCACCAAGTGCTTCATCACGAATGCGCCGATCGCCGGGCTCTTCACAGTGATGGCCCGCACCGATCCCGATACCACCGGCGCATCCGGCATCTCGGCCTTCCTCGTCGAGCGCGACACGCCGGGCCTGAGCACCGGGCCGGCCTACCGCAAGATGGGCCAGGAAGGCTCGCCGGTGTCCGAGGTGCATTTCGACAATTGCCGCGTGCCAGCCGCCAACCTGATCGGCGGGGTCGAAGGACAGGGCTTCCGTACGGCGATGAAGGTGTTGAACAAGCAGCGCATTCATCTGTCGGCGCTGTGCATCGGCCCGGCCATCCGCATGCTCGACGATGCGATCCGCTTCGTCAGCACGCGCAAGCAGTTCGGCGAACCCTTGTCGAGCTTCCAGCTGGTGCAGGCGATGATCGCCGACTGCCAGACCGAGATCCATGCGGCCCGCGCGCTGGTGCTCGAGACCGCCCGCCAGCGCGACCGCGGCGAGGACGTGACGATGCAGGCTTCGATCTGCAAGTACTTCGCCTCGGAGATGTGCGGACGCGTCGCCGACCGCTGCGTGCAGATGTTCGGCGGCTACGGCTATATCGCCGACTACGGCATCGAGCGCTTCTATCGCGACGTGCGGCTGTTCCGCCTGTACGAGGGCACCAGCCAGATCCATCAGCTCAATATCGCCAAGCGCACGCTGGCGCAGGCCGGCGCCTGACCTTCGCGCCGCAGCCGAAAAAACACAACAGGAGACACCATGTTCAAGACCCTTGTCGCCACGATGGCGCTGGCGATCGGCACCGCCATGCTCTCCGGCGCGGCCCACGCCGAAGCGCCCTACCCCGGCAAGCCAATCCGGCTGGTGGTGCCGTTTGCACCGGGCGGTTCGTCCGACATCCTGGCGCGCCTGCTCGCCGATCGGCTGAAGGCCGAACTGGGCCAGGTGGTAGTGGTCGAGAACAAGCCCGGCGCGGGCGGCAATATCGCCGGCGAGAGCGTGGCGCGCGCCGCGCCCGACGGCTACACGCTGCTGCTGGCCGCGGCCGGGCCGACCGTGATCAATCCGAGCCTGTACAGCAAGATGCCGTTCGATCCTGCGCGCGATCTGGCGCCGGTCACGGTGCTGGCGCGCGAGCACAACCTGATGGCGGTGAAGGCGCAGCTGCCCGTGCGCAATCTGCCGGAGTTCCTCTCCTATGCGCGCAGCCATCCGGGCAAGCTGTCGTTCGGCTCACCCGGCAACGGCACCGTCGCGCATCTGGGCGGCGAGCTGCTGAACCGGACCGCCGGGCTGAACATGCAGCACGTTCCCTACAAGGGCAGCGGCCCGGCCGTCGCCGACCTGATGGCCGGCCATATCGACCTGATGATCGACAACATGCCGGCGCTGCTCGCCCAGGTGCAGGGCGGCAAGCTGCGGCCGATCGCGGTCGCCAGCGACAAGCGCGCCGCGGCGCTGCCCGACGTGCCGACCTTCGACGAGGCCGGCGTCAAGGGCTATCTGGTCACCGCCTGGAAGGGCCTGATGGCGCCGGCCGGCACGCCCAAGCCCGTCATCGCGAAGCTGCACGAGGCCTGCGCCCGCATCCTGGCCACGCCGGAGATGCGCAAGCGGGTGATCGAGCTCGGCGCGGAACCGGTCGGCAACACCCCCGAAGCGTTCGCGGCGCAGATCCGCAGCGAGACGGCGTGGTGGGCCGCGCAGGTCAAGGCGACCGGCACACGGCTCGATTGACGCCGATTGACGGCAACATCGCTGACAACGACCGAACATGCATGACGCCGCCCGCCCTGCGACACCACGCAACTGGCCGCGTTGCGCGGCCAGGGCGTCATCCAGCGGGGACCGCCAGCAGCGCGGGGCGTTGCGCCTGCGGCCCCATTGGCCATTGCGGAATTACATGCCGCTGTAAGAACGACGCGCCCGCATCGGCGGCATCGACCGCAAGCGGTGCGCGCCGTCGAACTCACAGCGTGCCGCCGCCGGACAGCCAATACGGCTCGCGCTCGTAGTACTGGTGCAGCTGCGTACCCCACTGCGGGTCCGCCATGCGCGGCCATTGGTCCTTGTTGAAGCCGGGCGCCGACTTGATGCGATCGGCCGTGATGCCGAGGCGGAAGCATTTCTGGTCGGTATCCATGACCAGCGCATTCCACGGAATCGCGTGCAGCGTATCGCCGATGCCCAGAAAGCCGCCGGTGGTCAGCACGGCATAGGCAATGCGGCCGCGCGGTACATCCAGCATGATTTCGCTGATTTCGCCGACATGCTCGCCGTCGGACGAATAGACCTTGGTGTCCTCGAGGCTGGATGCCGCCATCACTTCCGGGCCGGGGCCTTCGCCGACGCCCGATCCTACGATGCTGGCACCGCCCTGATTCGTGCCGGGTTGCGAGGGGTTCATCGCCATCTCCTTGATCGTGGTACGCGGAAACCGGTGTTTCGCAACGACCATGCCATCCCGGTTCAAACCGCCGGTCCCGACGGGGGCGCCGGCTTTCATCATTCTTTCGCAATCGCCCGCTAAGGTCCTGCCTTTCCCTTCCCCACACCCCCAAAGGCAAGAGGCAGGACATGACCCGATCCCCCTACCCCCGTCGACGTTTCCTGATCCACACCGGCGCACTTGGCCTTGGCACCAGCCTCGGCCTGACCGCCTGCGGTTCCGACGACTCGCCCGAGGCGCCCGCGGTGATCGTGCCCGACAGCGAACGGCCCAAGCTGCCTTACGGCATCCAGATCGGCGATGTGGGCGGCGGACGCGCGGTGGTCTGGGCGCGCGCCGACCGGCCGGCGCAACTGCGCGTGGAGTACGACACCACCGACAGCTTCCGCAATCCGCGCAAGGTGCTCGGGCCCACCGTCAGCGCGGCATCCGATTTCACCGGCCGCGTGGAACTGACCGATCTGCCGGCCGGCGAATCGATCTTCCTGCGCGTGGCCTACGACAGCATCGACAACCCGCGCGCGACCGGCGTGGTGGTGCCGGGCCAGTTCCGCACGATTCCGCGTACCGACGCCAACCGCCCGGTGCGCTTCGTCTGGGGCGGTGACGTCGCCGGCCAGGGCTGGGGCATCAACACCGAATTCGGCGGCATGAGGATCTTCGAGGCGATGCGCCGCCGCGAGCCGGACTTCTTCCTGCACAGCGGCGACACGATCTACGCCGATGGCCCGATCCTGGCCGAAGCCACCGCGGAGAACGGCCGCGTCTGGAAGAACCTGGTGACGCCGGAGGTCTCCAAGGTCGCCGAGACGCTGGACGAATACCGCGGCCGCTACCGCTACAACCTGATGGACGAGAACGTGCGCCGCTTCTCCGCCGAGGTGCCGCAGATCTGGCAATGGGACGATCACGAGGTGACCAACAACTGGTCGCCTACCAAGGACCTGAGCGCCGATGCGCGCTACACCGAGAAGAACATCGCCACGCTGGTGGCCCGCGCCACGCAGGCCTTCCGTGAATACGCGCCGATGCGCATCGGCAATACCGCGGCCGAGCAGACGCTCTATCGCAAGGTCTCGTACGGCCCGCTGCTGGACGTGTTCGTGCTCGACATGCGCACGTATCGCGGCGGCAATACGGCCAACCTGCAGACCACCGAGAACGGCGACACGGTGTTCCTCGGCAACGAGCAGCTCGAATGGCTCGTCAATGGTGTGAAGCAGTCGCAGGCCACCTGGAAGATCATCGCCGCCGACATGCCGATCGGCCTGTGGGTGCCGGACGGCAAGGACGCGGCCGGCAACGCCCGCTGGGAGGCGATCGCCAATGGCAACGACGGCGCCGCCATGGGCCGCGAACTGGAAACCGCGCGGCTGCTGCGCGCGATCAAGGGCGTGCCCAATGTGGTGTGGCTGACCGCCGATGTGCACTATTGCGCCGCGCACTTCTACGATCCGTCCAAGGCGCAGTTCACCGACTTCTCGCCGTTCTGGGAATTCGTCGCCGGCCCGCTGAACGCGGGCACCTTCGGGCCCAACCAGCTCGACGCCACCTTCGGTCCGCAGCTGGTCTTCCAGAAGGCGCCGCCTGCCGGCCAGGCCAACCTGTCTCCCTACTCCGGGTTCCAGTTCTTCGGCGAGGTCAATATCGATCCGTCGACGAAGGCACTGACGGTGGACCTGCGCGACCTGGATGGCGTCAGCGTATTCAGCAAGACGTTGCCGGTGGCTTGAGGCTGCGGGCGCTGGCGGACCGCCGACACTGATTGTTGCCGGCGGTATTCTCCCTCTCCCCCTCATGGGGGAGAGGGTTGGGGAGAGGGAGGTGGTTTTTCGAGCGTTGGCCGCATGACGAACGCCGCTTGCCCTCTCCTCCGCCCCTCCCTCCCGCAAGCGGGAGAGCGGCGAACACCTCGCGCGCCTGCACGTGTTGTGGCTTTCGCTGCTGCCCTCTGCGCTACCTCAACATGAACGACATCGCCGACAGGCAGTTCAGCATGCGTACCGCGTCGGTCACGTTGGGCGCATCGAAGCTTAGCGTGACGCCGTCGAGCCGCTGCAGCGTGGGCCATTGGCAGAACAGGTCGGCATGCGCGGGCGTCAGCGTCCGCAATCGGCAGTTCACCGGGCCAGCGATGGTGAAGGGCCGAACGGCAGCCGGATCGGTTCGCAGCGAGCGGACCGCGGCTTGCGCCGCCGCGGCGATCGCCTCGCACGCGGCGGCGGGCGTCATCGAGTCGCCGGTGCCCTGCCCCTGCGCGCGCTTGGTGGCGACATAGCGGACCCACGGCAGCAGTGCCGACGTCTCGTCGACGAACACATCGTCGCCGCTGGCCATCAACACCGGCACACCGGCCTCGCCCGCGAGCGCCGCATACAGGCCCGCCTCGCCAAGCTCGATGCCGTTGAGGCTGACGCTGGCGAACGCGCCGCTGTTGATCGTATGCGCCAGAATGCCGCGCCCCTGTGCACGGCCGTGATAGCCGATCATCAGCACACCATCGCAGCCCTGCTCGATGCCGCTCATCATGCCGGCGTAGCGCGGCTTGCCGAGTACCAGGCGCACACGCGGGTCCAGCAGGTCCGGCAGCAGATTGCGGAAACCGCCGTGCGAGTCGTTGACCCAGACGGCCTCGGCCCCGGCGGCAAAGGCGCCACGCGCCGCGGCGTCGGCCTCCCGCGTCATCCAGGCGCGGGCACGCTCGTATTCGCCGTTGCCCGGGCGCGTCTGTTCGGGATGGAAGACGCCGGCGACGCCCTCGATATCGGTGGAAATCAGGATCTTCATCGGATAGGCGCTCCGGCGCAGGCCGCGAGCAGGCGAACGGTTCAGTCGACGGAATTCAGTTCAGGCATCACCGCCAGCAGACCGCGGCGGCAATGGCCGTCGCGGCCGCTGACGGTCTGCGCATGCCACAGCGCATGCACGATGGCCTGCTCGACGCTGTCGGCAGCGGCATGGAACAGCGGATCGAGCGCGGTCTCATGGACCATCGCGACGGCGGGCATCGGCACGGCGGCGTCGTGCGGCACGGTATAGGCGGTGCTGAAGGCCAGCGCGATATCGCCGGAGCCATGGCCGTAGACCGAACCGGTGCGTGCCAGTCCCGCTCCGGCGCGCCGTGCCAGACGCCCCAGCTGGCGGGAATCGAGCGGCGCGTCGGTGGCGACGATCATGATGATCGAGCCCTTCTCCGGCACGGCGTCCGCTGCCGCAGGCGCGGCAAGCCGTTGCGCCAGTTGCGGACCGATCCGCTGGCCGGCGAACGTCAGCATCGACGGCGTGCCGTAATTGGCCAGCACCAGCGCGCCTACGTGGTACGGCCCGGCGACACGAGACGCCGTACCGATGCCGCCCTTGACGCCGAACGCCGACATGCCGCGCCCGGCCCCCACCGCGCCTTGCGCAACCTCCACGTCGGCCGCTGCGCAAGCCTGAAGATAGTGCGGTTCGCCGACGGCCATCGCCTGGATGTCGTTCAGATAGCCGTCATTGCATTCGAACACCAGCGGATTGACGGTGGGCCAGCCGCGGCCGATCTCGGCGTGGGCAGCGATCGCCTGGCGGATCTGCGCCTGCGCCACGGCCCCGACCGCAAAGGTATTGGTCAGCGCGATCGGCGTCTCCAGCGCGCCCAATTCGTCGACCTGCACCAGGCCGATGCTCTTGCCGAAGCCGTTCAGCACCGCGGCCGCGGCCGGCACCTTGTCCAGATACGGATCGCCGGCGTGCGGCAGCACCACGGTGACGCCGGTCTGCACGGCGCCGTCGGCCAGCGTGCAATGGCCGACGCGCACGCCCGGCACGTCGGTGACCGCATTGCGCGCGCCGGCCGGCAGCTCGCCGATATGGGGCGGTACGCCGGATGCGGCGGAAGGTTCGTGCGGCATCGCGATGGTCCCCGGTCAGCGGCGATCGATCTTCGGATCGAGCGCGTCGCGCAGCCCGTCACCCAGCAGGTTGAAGGCGAGCACCGTCAGGAAGATCGCCAGGCTGGGGAAGATCGCCACATGCGGGGCCGTCACCATGTCGGCTCGCGCTTCGTTCAGCATCGCGCCCCACTCGGGCGTCGGCGGCTGCGCGCCCAGGCCGAGGAAGGACAGGCTCGCCGCGGTGATGATCGAGGTGCCGATCCGCATCGAGAAATAGACGACGATCGACGAGATCGTGCCCGGCAGGATATGCCGCATCAGGATGGTCCAGTCGGACGCGCCGATGCTGCGCGCGGCCTCGATATAGGTCAGGCGCTTGAGCATCAGCGTATTGCCGCGCACCAGCCGCGCGAACGCCGGGATGCTGAAGATCGCGACCGCAAAGATCACGTTGACCATGCCGTTGCCCAGGATGGCGACGATGCCGATCGCCAGCAGGATGCCCGGGAACGCGAACAGCACGTCGGAGATCCGCATCACGATCCGGTCCCACCAGCCCTCGTAGTAGCCCGCCAGCAAGCCGAGCAGCGTGCCGACGATGGCGCCGACGATCACCGAGAAGAAGCCGGCGGCCAGCGAGATGCGCGTGCCCGCCAGGATGCGGCTGAAGATGTCGCGGCCCAGCGAATCGACGCCGAACCAGTGCGCCGCCGATGGGCCGGCGTTCAGCGCGTCGTAGTCGAAGTAGTTCTCCGGATCGTAGGGCACCAGCTGCGGCGACAGCACCGCGACGATCACCAGCAGGATCACGAACACGCCGGCGGCGAGCGCCAGATGCTGACGGCGGAACTTGCGCCAGAACTCGGTCCACGGCGTGCGGACGGGCTCGGCCTGCGCCGCCGCGCCTTGCACGCCCGCCGAGGCGGCCTCGTTGGCCACGGTCGATAGCTCGGTCATGGACGGCCTCACTTGTAGCGGATGGTGGGGTTGATCACCGTGTACAGCAGATCCACCACCAGATTGATCAGAATGAATTCCAGCGAGAACAGCAGCACCTCGGCCTGGATCACCGGGTAGTCGCGCATCTCGACGGCGTCGACCAGCAGCCGGCCGAGACCGGGCCAGTTGAACACCTTCTCGACCACGATCGAGCCGCCCAGCAGAAAGCCGAATTGCAGCCCCATCATCGTGACGACCGGGATCATCGCGTTGCGCAGGCAGTGCTTGGCGACCACCAGCGACTCGCGCACGCCCTTGGCGCGCGCCGTGCGCACGTAGTCTTCCTGCAGCACCTCGACGAACGACGCGCGCGTAAATCGCGCCATCACCGCGGCCACCGCCGCGCCGAGTGTCAGCGACGGCAGGATGTAGTGCTTCCAGCTTTCCGCGCCGATCGACGGCAGCCAGCCCAGCTGGACCGAGAAGATCTCCATCAGCAGCATGCCGAGCGCGAAGGCCGGGAACGAGATGCCCGACACCGCCAGCGTCATGCCGATGCGGTCGGGCCAGCGATTGCGCCAGACGGCGGAGCCGATGCCGATCAGCATGCCGAACACCACGGCCCACAGCATCGAGGCGACGGTCAGCCACAGCGTCGGGAAGAAGCGGTCGCCGATCTCCTCGCTGACCGGTCGCTTGGTGCGCAGCGAGGTGCCGAATTCCCCTTGCAGCGCATTGCCGAAGAAGGTGACGAACTGCTCGTGCAGCGGCTTGTCCAGCCCCAGATCCTTGCGCACCAGTTCGACGGTCGCGGCATCGGCCTCGGGCCCGGCGGCCAGCCGCGCCGGATCGCCGGGCAGCAGATGCACGAACAGGAAAACCAGCACCGCGACGATCAGCATCGTCGGCACCACGCCCAGCACGCGCTTCAGAAAGTAATTCAACATGACGACTCCAGACCCGCTTTTCCTCTCGCGGCTCGACGTGTCGCCCCCGCGAACGCGGGGGCCCAGCGGCTTTGATCCGCCACGGCGCGTCGAAAGCCGCTGGGTCCCCGCCTGCGCGGGGACGACGACGGCATGCGCAAAAGACGAACGCGGGCGCGACGCTTACTTGATATCGATGTTCTCGAACTCGAACGAGCCGTCCGGCATCACATAGGCGCCGCTCAGCCGCTTGCTGCGGGCATACAGCACCTGCTCGGTCACCAGGAAGGCCCACGGCGCGTCGTTCCAGATGCGCTGCTGCGCGTCCTTGTACAGCCGCGCCTTCTCGTTGCGATCGGTGGTACGCAGCGCGCCCGCGATATCGGCATCGACCTGATCGTTCTTGTAGTAGGCCGTGTTCAGCAGCTTCGGCGGCATCGATTCGGATGCCAGCAGCGGACGCAGCGCCCAGTCCGACTCGCCGGTCGACGACGACCAGCCGACGTAGTAGATGCGCACGCCGGCGTCTTCCGGCTTGGGCACGCTCTCGACCTTCTCGACGCGCTGGCCGGCCTCGAGCGCCTGCACCGAAGCCTTGATGCCGACCTGCTGCAGCTGCTGCTGCACGAACTGGATCACCTTCTGCGCGGTGGTGTGGTTATAGGCCGACCACAGCGTAGTTTCGAAGCCGTTCGGATAGCCGGCCTCCTTCAGCAGCGCGCGTGCCTTGGCCGGATCGTACGGCCACGGGCCCAGCTTCTCGGCGAAGTCGACGCCCGGCGGCACCACGCCCTCGGCCGGCACCGCATAGCCGGCGAACGCCACCTTGGCCAGCGCCTGCTTGTTGATCGCGTAATTGATCGCCTGGCGCACCTTCGGGTCGTTGAACGGCTTGACCTGCGTATTGAGCGACAGATAGCGCTGGATGATCGACGGCGCGGCGATCAGGTCGACCTTCGGGCTGGCCTTGAGCACCGCGGCCTGCTCGAACGGAATGCTGAACGCAAAGTCGGCCTCGCCGGTCTGCATGATCGCCGAGCGGCTGTTGTTGTCGACCACCGGCTTCCACGTAATGGTGTCGATCTTCGGCAGACCGCTCTTCCAGTAGCCGGCGAACTTCTTGCCGCGCAGGTGCTCGGGCTGCTTCCACTCGACGAATTCGAAGGGACCGGTGCCGACCGGATGGAAGGCGATGTCCTTGCCGTACTTCTTCAGCGCGGTCGGCGAGATCATCACGGCCGACGGATGCGCCAGCACGTTGATGAACGGCGAGAACGGCTCCTTCAGCGTGATCTTGACGGTGGTCGGGTCGACCACGTCGGTGCGCGCGACACGGTTGAACAGCGTGTAGCGCTTGAGCTTGTTGGCCGGATCGGTGACGCGGTCCAGGTTGGCCTTGACCGCGGTGGCGTCGAAGCTGGTGCCGTCGTGGAACTTGACGCCCTTCCTGACCTTGATCGTATAGACCAGTCCGTCCTTGCTGACGTCATAGCTGTCGGCCAGCACGTTGACGAGCTTCATGTCCTTGTCCAGGCCGAACAGGCCCTGGTAGAAGGTCTTCGAGACCGCCTGCGACAGCGTGTCGTTCGAATCGTAGGGATCGAGGGTGGTGAAGGTCGAGGCCACCGCCATCACCGCATCCTTGGCGGCGAAGGCCGGTCCGGCCGCGAACGCGGCCATCAGCAGGCCGCCGGCAAACAGGCGCGCCGCGCCACGTCGGGACAAACTGGCTTGGATCATTGTCGATTCTCCTTGGTAAGACGGACAGGTAGCACAGGGTGAACGGGCTGGACCGGCTCTTGGTGGCCTTGCCGCCCGGGTTGACTCAATAGGCTTGTTCGGCAGGCCCGCTCGACGTCAATAGGCGCCGCCGACCGCGTGCCGCGCGACGAAGTGGTCCGGCGCGACGGCGACCAGCGGCTGCACCACCGGCTCGTCGCCGATCGCGCGGATCGGGCTCGGCAGCTCCTCGGTCCGCGGCTCGCGCCGCAGATGACGGCGCGCCGGGTCGGCCACCGGCACCGCCGACATCAGCTTCTTCGTATAGGGATGCTGCGGGTTCTCGAAGATCGCGCGGCGCGGGCCGATCTCGACGATCTGGCCCAGATACATCACCGCGACCCGATGGCTGATGCGCTCGACCACCGCCATATCGTGCGAGATGAACAGGAAGGCGATGCCCATCTCGCGCTGCAGGTCCAGCATCAGGTTGACGATCTGCGCCTGGATCGAGACGTCCAGCGCCGACACCGACTCGTCGGCGATCACCACCTTCGGGTTCAGCGCCAGCGCGCGCGCGATGCAGATGCGCTGCCGCTGGCCGCCGGAGAACTCGTGCGGATAGCGCGCGGCATGGGCCGGCGACAGGCCGACCTTGTCCAGCAGCCATGCGACGCGCTGCTCGGCCTCCTCGCCGCTGGCGACCTTGTGCACCAGCAGCGGCTCCATGATCGAATATCCGATCGGCACGCGCGGATCGAGCGAGGCGAACGGGTCCTGGAAGATGAACTGGATATTGCGGCGCAGGCTCTGCAGCGCGGGCCCCGACAGTTCGCCGATGTTCTGGCCGGCGAACTCGATGGTGCCGCTCTGGCTGTCGACCAGCCGCAGCAGCGAGCGGCCCGTCGTCGATTTGCCGCAGCCCGATTCGCCGACCAGCGCCAGCGTCTCGCCGGGATACAGGTCGAAGCTGACGCGCTCGACCGCGTGCACGCGGCGCGTCGGCCGGCCGAACAGGCCGCCGGGCACGTCGAAACGGGTCACCAGGTCGCGCACGCGCAGGATCGGCTGGGCCGAGGCATCGGGACGCGTCGCCGCGGCCGGCGTATCGCTGCGGCCATCGGCGCTCGCCTGCCCCTCACCGCCTTCGACCCGCACCAGCGGAAACTTGGCCGGCAGATCGGTGCCAGCCATTGCGCCGAGCTTGGGCACCGCGGACAGCAGCGCGCGGGTGTAGGGATGCGCGGGCCGCGCGAACACGGTCGGCGCCTCGCCCTCCTCGACCTTCTCGCCGCGGTACATCACCAGCACGCGGTCCGCCATTTCGGCGACGACGCCCATGTCGTGGGTGATGAACAGCACGCCCATCTGCATCTCCGCCTGCAGATTGCGGATCAGCTGCAGGATCTCGGCCTGGATGGTGACGTCCAGCGCGGTGGTCGGCTCGTCGGCGATCAGCAGCGCGGGCCGGCACGACAGCGCCATCGCGATCATCACGCGCTGGCGCATGCCGCCGGACAGCTGATGCGGGTAGCGGTCCAGCACGCGACGCGCCTCGGGGATGCGCACCAGCTCGAGCATCCGCAACGCTTCGGCGCGGGCCGCCGCGTGGCTCTTGTTCTGATGCAGCCGGATCGATTCCGCGATCTGCTCGCCGACCGGGAACACCGGATTCAGCGAGGTCATCGGCTCCTGAAAGATCATCGCGATATCGGCACCGCGAATGCCGCGCATCGTGCCGCCATCGGCCTGGGCGAGGTCCAGCACGTCGCCGCCACGGCGGCGCAGCATCATGCTGCCGCTGGCGAGGCGTCCGCCGCCATGTTCGACCAGGCGCATCAGCGCCAGCGAGGTCACCGATTTGCCGGAGCCGGACTCGCCCACGACCGCCAGCGTTTCGCCGCGGTCGATATGGAAGGACAGGCCGCGCACGGCCTCGACGGTGCGCTCGGACGTGGCAAAGCGCACCGTCAGGTCGTTGACGGACACGACGCGCTGCGACGGCAGCGCCAGGCCGGATGCGGAAGACGAAGTAGACGCGGAAGTCGATGGGGCCATGGAGTGTTCCTCGAAACCTGCGGGCATGGTGTCAGCGGTAGATCGCCACGTGGACCGGCTCGCCCACGCGGGCATGGCCTCGGTACATGCCTTCGGTATTGAACGGCAGCGCGACATTGCCGGACGCGTCGATCGCGACCAGCCCGCCCCGGCCCTGGATCGCCGGCAGGCTCTGCATCACGACGGCATGCGTCGCCGCTTCCAGCGAGCTGCCGGCATAGCGCATGCGCGCCGAGATGTCGTAGGCGGCCACCGCGCGGATGAACATCTCGCCGGTGCCGGTGGTCGACACCGCCACCAGTTCGTCGGCATAGCAGCCGGCGCCGATCACCGGCGTATCGCCGACCCGGCCGAGCTGCTTGTTGGTGATGCCGCCGGTGGACGTGGCCGCGGCAAGCCGGCCCTGGCCGTCGAGCGCGACCGCGCCGACGGTGCCGAACTTGGTACCCGGATCGAGCGGCTCGCCACCCGCCTCGTCGGCGCTGGCCCGTGCGGCCAGCGCGGCGGCATCGTGATCCAGCAGGGCCATGCCGCTGCCCGCGCGGGCGCGTTGCCACTGCGCGTGGCGCTCCGGCGTGTAGTAGTAGTCCGCCTCGACCAGCGGCAGGCCTTGCGCCTGCGCAAACGCTTCGGCGCCGTCGGCGGCGAACAGCACATGCTCGCTGTGCTCCATCACCGCGCGCGCCGCCAGCACCGGGTTGCGCAGCCGCTTGACGCAGGCGACCGCGCCGGCATCGCGCGTGGCGCCGTCCATCACCGCGGCGTCGAGTTCGTAGGTGCCGGCGTTGGTCAGCACGGCGCCCTTGCCGGCATTGAACAGCGGGCAGTCCTCGAGCAGCCGCACCGCTTCGGTCACCGCATCGACGGCGCTGGCGCCATCGGCCAGCAGGCGCTGGCCCGCGCGCAGGGCGTGTTCGAGGGCGGCGATGTACTGCGCTTCCTTGTCCGCGTCCATCGCGGCGCGGGTGATGGTGCCGGCCCCGCCATGGATGGCGATCACGGGCGTGGGCTTGGAGGTCGATCGATCTGCGTTCATGGTGCTTGGGCCCGCCTGGACGGCGGGCGACTCGGTAAGGCTCGGAAGCGTTAGTCGTTATCGGTGTCCGGGCGCCGGCGCCGCGGCGCCTTGCCGGACCCCGGACGGGGCCTGGATTGCGGATCGCCGGCCGCGG
>NZ_AMPR02000200.1:0-5601 GCF_000307735.3 Cupriavidus sp. HPC(L)
CCGTGGCGATGCCGTCGGCCGCCAAGCTGATGGCCGAGCAGGGCCTGTCGGCCGGCCAGGTCGCCGGCACCGGCAAGGATGGCCGCATCACCAAGGGCGACGTGCTCGCCGCCGGTTCGGCGCCCGCCGCCAAGACCGCCCCGGCCCCGGCCGCCAAGCCGGCGCTGCAGCAGGTCTCCGCACCGGTCGACTTCGCCGCGCTGGGCGATCGTCCGGAAGAGCGCGTGCCGATGAGCCGCCTGCGCGCCCGTATCGCCGAGCGTCTGCTGCAATCGCAACAGACCAACGCCATCCTCACCACCTTCAACGAAGTCAACATGAAGCCGGTGATGGATCTGCGCAACAAGTACAAGGACCGCTTCGAGAAGGAACACGGCGTCAAGCTGGGCTTCATGTCCTTCTTCGTCAAGGCGGCCGTGCATGCGCTGAAGAAGTACCCGATCATCAACGCCTCGGTCGACGGCAACGACATCGTCTACCACGGCTACTTCGACATCGGCATCGCGGTCGGTTCGCCGCGCGGCCTGGTGGTGCCGATCCTGCGCAATGCCGACCAGATGAGCCTGGCCGACATCGAGAAGAAGATCGCCGAGTTCGGCGCCAAGGCCCGTGACGGCAAGCTGTCGCTGGACGAGCTGTCGGGCGGTACCTTCTCGATCTCCAACGGCGGCGTGTTCGGCTCGATGCTGTCGACCCCGATCATCAACCCGCCGCAATCGGCGATCCTGGGCGTGCACGCGACCAAGGACCGCGCCGTGGTCGAGGACGGCCAGATCGTGATCCGTCCGATGAACTACCTGGCGATGTCCTACGACCACCGCATCATCGACGGCCGCGAAGCCGTGCTGGGCCTGGTGGCGATGAAGGAAGCGCTGGAAGATCCGGCCCGCCTGCTGCTGGACCTGTAATCGCAGCATCCACCGCGGTCTCCCTGGCGGAGACCGCGCGCCGCTTGGGGCGAGCCCGGCGGCCAACCGAATGCAACACCATGCCGCGCGCCGGTCCCGACCCGAGTCGGGCAGGGCGCGCCGACGCAACGAGGAATTCCCATGAGCAAACAATTCGACGTGCTGGTGATCGGCGCGGGCCCCGGCGGCTATATCGCCGCGATCCGCGCGGGCCAGCTTGGCCTGAACGTCGCCTGCTGCGAAGGCAATCCGTACGACGATCCGAAGGGCGAAGCGCGCCTGGGCGGCACCTGCCTGAACGTCGGCTGCATCCCGTCGAAGGCGATGCTGGCCTCGTCCGAAGAGTACGAGAACGTGCAGCACCACCTGGCCGACCATGGCATCACCGTGGGCGACGTCAAGGTCGATATCGCCAAGATGCTCAAGCGCAAGGACGATATCGTCGGCAAGATGACCAAGGGCATCGAGTTCCTGTTCCGCAAGAACAAGGTCACGCTGTTCAAGGGTTTCGGCAAGTTCGTCGGCAAGAACGCCGACGGCTTCCAGGTCGAGATCGCCGGCAAGGCCGGCACCGAGACCATCACCGCGAAGCAGGTGATCATCGCCACCGGTTCGAAGGCCCGCCATCTGCCCGGCATTCCCGTCGACAACAAGCTGGTCAACGATAACGAGGGCGCGCTCAAGTTCGCCGAGGTGCCGAAGAAGCTGGGCGTGATCGGCGCCGGCGTGATCGGCCTGGAGCTGGGCTCGGTGTGGCGCCGTCTCGGTGCCGACGTGACCGTGCTGGAAGCGCTGCCGGCGTTCCTGGGTGCCGCCGACGAAGGCGTCGCCAAGGAAGCGCAGAAGCTGCTGACCAAGCAGGGCCTGAAGTTCAGCCTGGGCGTCAAGGTCAATGAGGTCAAGACCGGCGACAACAACGTCACCGTGAGCTACACCGACAAGGACGGCAACGCGCAGACGCTGGAAGTCGATCGCCTGATCGTGTCGGTCGGCCGCGTGCCGAATACCGACAACCTGGGCCTCGACGCGATCGGCCTGGCTGCCGACGAGCGCGGCTTCATTCCGGTCGACGACCACTGCGCGACCTCGGTGCCGGGCCTGTGGGCGATCGGCGACGTGGTGCGCGGCCCGATGCTGGCGCACAAGGCCGAGGACGAAGGCGTGGCCGTGGCCGAGCGCATCGCCGGCCAGAAGCCGCACATCGACTACAACTGCATTCCGTGGGTGATCTACACCTACCCGGAAATCGCCTGGGTCGGCAAGACCGAGCAGCAGCTCAAGGCCGAGGGGCGCGAGTACAAGTCGGGCCAGTTCCCGTTCGTGGCCAACGGCCGCGCGCTGGGCATGGGCGCCTCGGACGGCTTCGTCAAGATGCTGGCCGATGCCAAGACCGACGAGATCCTGGGCGTGCACGTGGTCGCGGCCAATGCGTCGGACCTGATCGCCGAAGCCGTGGTGGCGATGGAGTTCAAGGCCGCCAGCGAGGATATCGGCCGCGTGTGCCACCCGCACCCGTCGATGTCCGAGGTGATGCGCGAAGCCGCGCTCGCGGTGGACAAGCGTCAGCTCAATATGTAAGTCCGGTGTCGCCTTCGCCGGCTCGCCGATTGCGGTGGCCGACGCTCTGGCGACAACCTGCTCCCTCTCCCGCTTGCTGATCGCGGGAGCGAGGGCGCTGGCGACAATCTGCTCCCTCTCCCGCTTGCGGGAGAGGGTTGGGGAGAGGGCAGGAGCGCTTGCAGGGGCGCTTGCAAGGGCGCTGCCGGTCGATCGGCCGCTGCTCTCCCTCTCCCCCGGCCCGTCTCCCGCAAGCGGGAGACGGGAGTCTCGCGGTGCGACGGCGTACGCCATGCGTTCGGGGCCGCCGATGCTCCGCTACCACTCCTTCCCCCAATGAACGTCACCGAGTACTACCACCACGAACTGCAGCAGCGCGGCTATCGGTCCGACGAGGCGCAGTTGCGCGCGGTGGCGCGGCTGCAGCAGTGCTACGACGAATGGGTCGCCTACAAGCAGCGGCGCAACAATGCGCTGAAGAAGCTGCTGATCCGGCCCGAGGTACCCAAGGGCGTCTATCTGTGGGGTGGCGTGGGGCGCGGCAAGTCGTTCCTGATGGACAGCTTCTACCACTGCGTGCCGGTGGTCAGGAAGACCCGCCTGCATTTCCACGAGTTCATGCGCGAGGTGCACCGCCAGCTCGAGGAACTGCGCGGCCGGCCCGATCCGCTGGACGAGCTGGCCAAACGGATCGCCCGCAAGTACCGGCTGATCTGTTTCGATGAATTCCATGTCAGCGATGTCGCCGACGCGATGATCCTCCATCGGCTGCTCGAGCAGATGTTCGAGAATGGCGTGCAGTTCGTGATGACGTCGAACTACCGCCCGGACCTGCTGTATCCGGACGGCCTGCATCGCGACCGCATCCTGCCGGCGATCGCGCTGCTCGAGCGCAAGCTCGACGTGCTGAACGTCGATGCCGGCATCGATTACCGCAAGCGCACGCTGGAACAGGTGCAGGCCTATTACACGCCGCTGGACGCCAAGGCCAGCGCGGCGCTGCGGGATTCCTTCACGGCGCTGGCCGGCATCGCCGACGAATCGCCGATCCTGCATATCGAAAAGCGCGAACTGCACGCGCTGCGCAAGGCCAACGGCGTGGTCTGGTTCGACTTCGCCACGCTGTGCGGCGGCCCGCGTTCGCAGAACGACTATCTGGAGCTGGCCGAGCGCTTCCACACGGTGATCCTGTCGGACGTGCCGAAGATGACGCCGCGGATGTCGTCGGAGGCGCGCCGCTTCACCTGGCTGGTCGATGTGTTCTACGACCACAAGGTCAAGCTGCTGATGTCGGCCGAGGTGCCGCCCGACGAGCTCTATGTCGAAGGCCAGATGGCCAACGAATTCCATCGCACGGTGTCGCGCATCATCGAGATGCAGTCGCGCGAGTATCTCGAGGCGCCGCGGCGCACCGGCGCTACCGAGCTGGCCTGAACGGCCCCGGCACGCCGCAGCTCAGTCAGGGGCGCCGTTTGCGTGCGCCTTGACCGGGATCAAACCGCCGCCCGGCGGCGATCCCTAGAATCGATCGGACATCCAGGACCACGATGCCGATCGCTTTCGCCCCTTCTTCCCACGCCCAACCATCCGGGTCCGCCGTGCAGGCGGACGCCGCTACGGACGCCAACGCGGACGCCACCTCGTGCTTCCACTGCGGGCTGCCGGCCGGCGCCGCGCCGGACGTGCTGCGCGCGCAGGTCGGCGGGAGATCGCGCCGCTTCTGCTGCGCCGGCTGCCTGGCGCTGGCGCAGGCACTGGACCAGGCCGGTTTTGCACATCTGTATGCCGGCGAATTCCGCTTCGGCCGGCCGCTCGACGCGGCGGCACGGGCGCGGCTGGAGCCGGTCTGGCAGGCCTACGACACCGACGAGCTGCGCGCGCGCTTCGTGCGGCGGCTTGATGGCGCGGGTCAGGCGCGGGCGCAGGAACGACCGCAGCACCGCTTCGAAATCACGCTGGCGCCCGAGAACATACGCTGCGCCGCCTGCGCCTGGCTGATCGAGCAGAAGCTGGCGCAGCTGCCCGGCGTCGAGTCGGCGGTCGCCAATCTGGCCACGCGCCGCGTGCTGGTGCGCTGGCGCGGCGGCGCGCTGACCGTCGCGGGGCTGCTCGGCGCGCTCGCCGATATCGGCTACACCGCGTGGCCGTTCGAGTTCTCCGCGGCGGACCGCCGGGACAGCGTGGCCCGGCGCGGGCTGCTGATGCGGCTGGCGGTGGCGATGCTCGGCATGATGCAGGTGATGATGTACGCGTGGCCCGTCTATACGCACGAGGGCACGATCGCCGCGACGCATCTGCGGCTGCTGCAATGGGCGAGCCTCGCGCTGACGCTGCCGGTGATCGTCTACAGCGCGGCGCCGATCTTTGCGGGCGCCTGGCGCAGCCTGCGCCAGCGCCATGTCGGCATGGACGTGCCGGTCGCGTTGGGCCTGGCGGCGGCGTTCGGCGCCAGCCTGCTTGCCACCGTGCGCGGCAGCGGCGAGGTCTTCTACGACTCGGTGACGATGTTCGTCGCCTTGCTGCTGCTGGCACGCTATCTCGAATTGCGCGTGCGGCAGGCCTCGCGCAGCGGCGCCGAGATGCTGGCGCGGCAGCTGCCGGCCACCTGCGAGCAGTTATTGCCCGATGGCACGGAGCGCCGCGTGCCGGTCGCGCGGCTGTCCCCGGGCGACCGCGTGCGCGTGCGGGCCGGCGAGATCGTGCCGGCCGACGGCCAGATCGTCGAAGGGGGCAGCGATCTGGACGAGTCGATGCTGAGCGGCGAGAGCCGGCCGGTGCCGCGCGGGCCCGGGCAATCTGTGCTGGCCGGCTGCTACAACGCCAGCAGTCCGCTGGTGATCGAAGTGCGCCGCGTCGGAGCAAGCACGCGCCTGGCCGAAATCGTCGCGCTGCTGGAGCGTGCGCTGGCGGACAAGCCGCGCCTCGCGGTGATCGCCGATCGCGTGGCGGCGTGGTTCGTCGCGGCGCTGCTGCTTATTGCGCTGGCCGTGGGGCTGCTGTGGTGGACCATCGCCCCGGCGCGCGCGCTGATGGTGACCGTCGCGGTGCTGGTGGTCAGCTGCCCGTGCGCGCTGTCGCTGGCCACGCCCGCGGCGCTGGCGGCGGCCGGTGCGGCGCTGTCGCGGCGCGGCGTTCT
>NZ_AMPR02000199.1:0-5615 GCF_000307735.3 Cupriavidus sp. HPC(L)
AATATGGCCAGCAGGACCGCCAGCAACAGGAACAGACGTGCCATCGACGATGCCTTGCTTCAGAGGCGATGCAGAATCACTTCGATCACGAAGCGGCTGCCGACGTAGGCCAGCAGCAGGATGCAGAACGAGGCGATGACCCAGCGCAGCGCCACGCGGCCACGCCAGCCGTAGAACCGCCGGCCCGCCAGGATGCCGGCGAACATCACCCACGAGACCAGCGCGAACACGGTCTTGTGGTCGAAGCGGAAGACCCGCCCGAACAGCTCCTCGGAGAACAGCAGCCCCGAGGCGATCGTCATCGTCAGCAGCACGAAGCCGGCCGCGATCAAGCGGAACAGCAGCTTCTCGAGCGTCAGCAGCGGCGGCAGCAGGTCGAGCCAGCGGCCCAGCCAGCCGGCCTGCTGCGGCGCGCCGGCGGCCATCGCGCCGCCCGGCACGTGTACGCCGTGGCCGCGGTTGAAACCATGCAGCCGGCGCTCGACCAGCAGCATCAGGAAGGCGTGGAAGGCCGCCAGCGTGAACAGCCCGTAGGCGACGTTGGCGATGATGAAATGCAGCTTGAACAGCGGCCGCGCGGCATAGCCGAGGATCTGCGCGCCGGGGAAGGCGAGCGGCATCAGGCTGGCCAGCATCGCCACCGGGATCACGACCAGGCCCAGTCCCGCCAGCGAGAAGAAGAAGCTCTCGATCCAGTAGATGCCGACGCCCAGCCACAGCATCGCCGACAGCGCGAAGGCAAAGCCGAACACCATGCGGTCGGCCGGAAAGATGGTCTCGTGCAGCAGCATGCCGTGGCTGGCCAGCACCGCCACCATCAGCAGATGCCACCAGGCGGGCTGCCCCTCGGCGCTGCCGCCCGGCGCGGGGCCCGGCACCAGCACCATCGAGCCCGGCTGGCCGCCGAGGCCCGGACCGCCAGCCGTGCTAGTGGCCAGCCCGGCGTGGCGCGTCGCCCAGCCGTGATAGGCCAGCGCGCAATAGAGGAGTGCCGTCAGGGCATACAGTACAATCGCCATTCGCGCAGTTTACCCTAGCGCCTGTTACGGTGACCGACGGCGGTGACTGACCCGCGGTGACCGGCGGCAATGACCCGCGGCGGCAAGGCCGGATGGCGGCGCCGCGATGGACGCCCGGCGAATTCGCCCGATCGGCCCCCGTCCGCCACGCCACGGCCCGCACCGCATGGTCGATCAGCGATCGGCCACCGGCCGACAAGCGCGGCGGCGCGCCGCAACCCTACAAAGCCCACCTCCGGATTTCTGCCATGCTGGACAATCTCACTCAACGCCTGGCGCGGGTCGTCAAGACCATGCGCGGCGAGGCACGCCTGACCGAAGCCAACACCGCCGAGATGTTGCGGGAGGTTCGCCTGGCCATGCTGGAGGCCGACGTCGCGCTGCCGGTGGTGCGCGAGTTCGTGGCCCGCGTCAAGGAAAAGGCGCTGGGCGAGGAAGTGGTCGGCAGCCTCACGCCCGGCCAGGCGCTGGTCGGCGTGGTGCAGCGCGAACTGACCGCGGTGATCGGCGGCGAGGAAGCCGTCGCGGCCGACGGCGCGGCCGGCAAGGCGGCCGAGCTGAACCTGGCGGTGCAGCCGCCGGCGATCATCCTGATGGCCGGCCTGCAGGGCGCGGGCAAGACCACCACGGTCGGCAAGCTGGCCAAATGGCTGAAGGAAAACAAGAAGAAGAAGGTGCTGACGGTCTCGTGCGACGTCTACCGCCCCGCCGCGATCGCGCAGCTCAAGACCGTGTCGGACCAGGTCGGTGCCGACTTCTTCCCGTCGCAGCCGGATCAGAAGCCGGTCGACATCGCCCGCGCGGCGCTCGACTGGGCCCGCAAGCACTATCACGACGTGCTGATCGTCGACACGGCCGGCCGGCTCGGCATCGACGAGGCGATGATGCAGGAGATCGCCGCGCTGCACGCCGCGCTCAAGCCCGCCGAGACGCTGTTCGTGGTCGACGCGATGCTGGGCCAGGACGCGGTCAACACGGCCAAGGCGTTCAACGACACGCTGCCGCTGACGGGCGTGGTGCTGACCAAGCTCGACGGCGATGCGCGCGGCGGCGCCGCGCTGTCGGTGCGGCACGTGACCGGCCGCCCGATCAAGTTCGTTGGCGTTGGCGAAAAGCTCGACGGCCTCGAACCGTTCTACCCGGATCGCATGGCCCAGCGCATTCTCGGCATGGGCGACATCCTCGCTCTGGTCGAGGAGGCGCAGCGCGGCGTCGACATGGAAGCGGCCGAGAAGCTCGCCAAGAAGATCAAGAAGACCGGCGGCTTCGACCTCGAGGACTTCAAGGCGCAGATCGGCCAGATGAAGAAGATGGGCGGCCTGGGCAGCCTGGTCGACAAGCTGCCGGCGCAGTTCGCCCAGCAGGCCCAGGGCGCCAATATGGATCAGGCCGAGAAGCAGGTGCGCCGCATGGAAGGCATCATCAACAGCATGACGCCGGCCGAGCGCGCCAAGCCCGAGCTGATCAAGGCCAGCCGCAAGCGCCGCATCGCCGCGGGCGCCGGCGTGCCGGTGCAGGAAGTGAACCGCCTGCTGAACCAGTTCGACCAGATGCAGAGCATGATGAAGAAGCTCAAGGGCGGCGGCATGGCCAAGATGATGCGCTCGATGGGCGCGATGAAGGGCGGCATGAAGGGCCTGTTCAACCGCTGATCCGCCCCATCGAACTGCCGCCCGCAAAGAACACCAGACAGGACCGAACATCATGATGACTGCCGAACAGGCCCGCGAACTGTGGGCGAACTCCGAGGAAATCGTCAGCGCGCAGCAGGTGCAGCAGTCGCTGGACCGCATGGCGCGCGAGATCACCGACAAGATGGGAGACCGCTTCCCGCTGGTGCTGTCGGTGATGGGCGGCGCCGTGGTCTTCACCGGCATGCTGCTGCCCAAGCTCGAATTCCCGCTCGAGTTCGACTACATCCACCTGTCCCGCTACAACAACAAGACGGTCGGCGGCGAGATGCAATGGCGCGTCGCGCCACGCGAGTCGGTCAAGGACCGGACCGTGCTGGTGCTCGACGACATCCTCGACGAGGGCGAGACCATGGCGGCGATCCGCCAGCGCATCATGGACATGGGCGCGCGCGATTTCTACGCGGCGGTGCTGTGCGAGAAGACGCTGGCCAAGTCCAAGCCGATGCATCCGGACTTCTGCGGCTTCACGGTGCCGGACCGCTATGTGTTCGGCTGCGGCATGGATGCCAAGGGCTACTGGCGCAACCTCGGCACCATCCGCGCGCTGAAGGACTGAGGCGCCCGCCTTTCTTCCCCGCCCCTTCCCCGTCCCGGCGGACGCGCCTGCTTTCAGTGTCCGGCCGCCAGGATCGGCCACAGCGAGCCGAGCAGCAGCAGCGCCATCGTCACGTTGAACACGCGCAGCACGCGCGGCCGCGCCAGCCAGCGGCGCAGCGACGCGCCGAACACTGCCCACACCGCCACGCTCGGCAGATTGATGATCGCCGACAGGCTGGCCAGCAGCAGCACGTTGAGCCAGACATTCGGGTGCAGCACATAGGCGCTGCACGCGCCCACCGCCATCACCCACGCCTTCGGATTGACCCACTGGAACGCGGCCGCCTGCAGGAAGCCCATCGGCCTGGCCACCTGCCGGTCCTGCACGCCACCGGCGGTGGCCAGCTTCCAGGCCAGGTAGACCAGATAGACGGTGGCGGCCACGCGCAGCAGCGGCCAGGTCCACGGCAGCGCGGTGAACAGCGAACCGAGGCCGAGGCCGATCAGCGCGATCATCACCGCGAAGCCGCTGCTGATGCCGAGCAGATGGGGAATGGTGCGCGCGAAACCGAAATTGACGCCCGAGGCCAGCACCATCGTGTTGTTCGGTCCGGGCGTGATCGACGACACCAGCACGAAGCCGCCGAACGCGGCAAACACGGCAGAGCCCGCCGCCAGTTCCGACAGTGCCATGGCAACTCCTTGAATACAGGGGAAGCGGCAGTCTAGCGCGGCGGTCCTATACAGTACCGGTACAGATTCACCGGTAAAGTCCGGCACAGTGCTGCTGCCGGTTCAGCACAGATGTGGCAGGGCGGAGCGCGACCACGGGCTCCGTGCCTCCGGGCGGCAGCGGGTCAGCCTTCGCCGCGATACGGCGCTTCGCGCAGCCACTTGGTGGCGATCCACTTCTCGCCCTGCTCGACCGGCAGCCCCGCGTGCAGCGTCCGTTCGTCGAGCGAGCCGTCCTCGCCGAGATAGGCGAAGAACACCGCATTGCCCTGCACCGGATTGACGCGCAAACCCAGCTTCGGGAACGCGGTCGCGCCGCCGGCCGGCACATCGTTCAGGTAGATCACCAGCGTCGCCATCCGCTGTCCGCCAACGCGCAGCTGGCGTGCCTCGCCGGGGCGCTGCGGGTTGAAGAAGTCGTAGTGCGGCTGGTACTCGGCGCCGGGCTTGTAGTTCAGGATCTGCAGCCCTTCGCCGTGCTCGACCGGCACGCCGGTCACCGCGGCGATGCGCGCCTCCAGCCGCTCGATCAGCGGATGCTCGCCGACCTGGAACATCGCGCCCATGCTGGTGCGCGCGTCGATCAGGTTCTCGTCGCCGGTATCGGGATTGACCACCGGCGAGCGCGCCAGCCGGCCGCGCGACAGCGCGATCAGCGCCTCGCATTCGTCCGGCATCAACAGCCGCTGGAACAGCGCGATGCGCGGCGACTCGATCGCGAACAGCACCGGCACGTCGCGGCCGTCGCCGGCCGGCAATGCATTGGGCGCGGTGATCGCAGGGGTCGCCGCCGCCGCGGTGGCAGCGTGGTGCGCGGCGTTGGGCATGGACTGCGCAGCGGCCTTCGCCCTGGCGGTCGGCGACGGCGAATGTCCCGACCGCGCGCCGCGCTGCCCGGATCCGGCAAAGGCGGCCTGCACCGTGGCGCGCGCGAAGGCCGCGTCGTAGCCGGACTGGCACATCGACCGCACCAGCGCGTCGGCGCCGAAGCCTTGCGCGATATGCCGGGCCAGCCAGCGTTCCAGTTCGGGCGACGAGGTGGCGTAGCCGGTCTTGCCGGCCGCCGGATGCGGGCGCGAAGTCATGACGGATCGGACAGGCGGGTGGATGGGAACGCGGCAGGCGCGGCGGTGTTCGCCACCGTCACCGCGGCCTCGGCCTCTTGCCAGCGCTTCCACGCGGCCAGCACCGCGTTCGGATAGTCGGCCCGGCCGCGGCTGCCGTTGTAGCGGCCCAGCGCGAGGAACAGGTCGCCGGACTCGCGGTCCAGGTAGTGGCGCAGGATCGTGCAGCCGTAGCGCAGATTGCTCTGCAGATGGAACAGCTTGCGGGCGTCGCCGTCGCCGATGGTGCGCGCCCAGAACGGCATCACCTGCATCAGCCCGCGCGCGCCCGCCGTGCTGATCGCGTACTTGCGGAAGTTGCTCTCGACCTGGATCAGCCCCAGCACCAGCGCGGGCTCGAGTCCGGCCCGCTTGGCCTCGTAGTAGACGGTCTCGACCAGGTCGGTGCGGATCAGCGGCTCGGGAATGCGCCGCTCGAGGCGGCGCGACATCTCGGCGACCCAGCGCAGATAGGCGTCACGCTCGCCGGCGGAGACGAACACCGGCCGGGTGGGGCGCGCATCGGCAAT
>NZ_AMPR02000198.1:0-5679 GCF_000307735.3 Cupriavidus sp. HPC(L)
CTGCGGCCAACAGCTACGGCGGCACGACCACGGTCAACAATGGCACGCTGCTGATTCAGGGCGACCAGTCGCTGGCGACCGGCGCGACCACGGTCAACGCCGGCACGCTCGGCGGCACCGGCATCGTCGGTGGCGATGTCACAGTGGCCAGCGGCGCGACCCTGTCGCCCGGCGCGGCGGCGGGCAACCCTGGCACGCTGACGATCAATGGCGATCTGGCGCTGCAAGCCGGCGCGACGCTCGACTATGACTTCGGGCGCGCCAACACCGTTGGGGGTCCGCTGAACGACCTGGTCGAGGTGGCGGGCGACCTGACCCTCGGCGGCACGCTGAACGTCAAGACTGCGGCGGGTGGCGCCTTCGGTCCGGGCGTCTATCGTGTGATCAGCTACGGCGGCAATCTGCTCGGCGGCACGCTGGGCCTCGGCACGCTCCCCACCGGCTCGCGTGCGACCGTGCAGACATCGATTGCGCAGCAGGTCAACTTGGTCAACGCGTCGAACAACGCGCTGAACTTCTGGGACGGCGATGCCGGCGGCCGCGGCGATGGCAGCATCACCGGCGGTGACGGGACCTGGCGTGCCGCGGGCGACGACAACTGGACCGAGGCCGATGGCGGCGCCAATGCCGCATTCGGCAATGGCGGCTTCGCGGTCTTCGCCGGTACCGCCGGCAAGGTTACGGTCGACAACAGCCAGGGACAGGTCGAGGCGGCCGGCATGCAATTCGCCACCGGCGGCTATACCGTCGACGGCGACCGCATCGTGCTGACCGGTAGCGACGCCACCATCCGCGTCGGTGATGGCACCGCCGATGGCGCCAACTATGTCGCGACAATCAATGCGGCATTGAGCGGCAGCGCCGGCCTGACCAAGACCGATGCCGGCACGCTGGTGCTGGGCGGCACCAGCGACTACACGGGCCCGACGATGGTGGCCGGCGGTACGCTGACGATCAACGGCGCGATCGCGAACTCGCCGGTCTCGGTGCAGGGCGGCGCGACGCTGGCCGGCAACGGCACCGTGGGTTCGACCACGGTCGCCGGCGGCGCGACGATCGCGCCGGCCGGCAACGGCAGCGGCACGCTGACCGTCAGCGGCAACTACGTCCAGCAGGCGGACGGCACCTACCAGGCGCATGTCGATCCGACTTCGAGCGCGTCGGATCGCATCGCGGTGTCGGGCAGCGCCACGCTGCCCGAGGGGGCGCGCCTGAACGTGACCAAGACCAGCAACGCCGCCTATGTGGCCGGCACGCGTTACACGGTGCTGACCGCGACGGGCGGATTGCATGGGGCCTTTACGCTGACCGGCGATACGGCCGTGACCGCCTTCATGGGGCTGCGCGGCGACTACGACGCCAACAACGCCTATCTGGTCGTGCAGCAAGCCCGCGCGATCGACAGCGCCGGCCAGACGCCCAACCAGATTGCGGCGGGACGCGGTGTCGACAGCCTGACCGACACCAATCCGCTGAAGACCGCGGTATTGAACCTGACCGACGACGCAGCGGCGCGCAACGCGCTCGACCAACTGTCCGGCGAGATCCACGCCTCGCTCCGGACCGCGTCGATCGAGGAAAGCCGCTTTGTTCGCGATGCAGCCACCGATCGTCTGCGCGAAGCGTTCTGCGCGGTTGGCTCGGAGCAGGACAAGCGCGATGCGCGCGGCGCGGCAGACTGCGGTCCCGAGTCGCGCCGTCCGAGCGGCTGGGTGCGCGTGTTTGGCGCGTGGGGCGGTCACGATGGCAACGGCAATGCCGGCGCGATGCACAGCGCTACCGGCGGCATTCTGCTCGGCGCGGATTCCGCGGTGTCGCAGAACTGGCGCGTCGGTGTGCTGGCCGGCTACAGCCACACCAACGTCGACGTCGATTCGCGCCACTCATCCGGCTCGATCGACAACTACCATGCCGGCATCTACGGCGGCGGCCAATGGGGCGCGCTGGGTCTGCGCACCGGTGCCGCTTATACCTGGCAGGACATCGGCACTTCGCGCTCGGTCAACTTCGGCGGTTTCCGCGATCAGGCGAAGGCGGACTACCACGCCGGCATGGCGCAGGTCTTCGGCGACCTGGGCTACCGCATCGATGCCGGCCGGTATTCGTACGAGCCGTTCGCCAATGTCGCCCACGTCAATCTCGATACCCGCGGATTCGACGAGCAGGGTGGGGCGGCGGCGCTGGCGAGCCCCGGCAATACCAGCAACGTCACGTTCAGCACGCTCGGCCTGCGCACCACGGCGGACATCTCGCTGGGCCGCCTGACCGGCACGCTGCGCGGCTCGCTGGGTTGGCGCCATGCCTTCGGCGACCGCACGCCGATGTCGACGCTGGCGTTCCGCGGCGCGGACCAGTTCGGCGTGGCCGGTGTGCCGATCGCCGACGATGCGGCCGTGGTCAATGCCGGGCTGGACGTGAAGGTAGGCAAGGCCACCACGGTGGGTGTCAGCTACAGCGGCCAATTCGCTGGCAGCTCGCGGGCACAGACCGTCAAGGCTTCGCTGAAGGTGTTGTTCTGACCGTACGCAAGGCTTGGCCCCTGTGGCCCGGCCTTGCGAGATCGACGGACCACGGAGCGCACGGAGTTTTCCGTGCGCTTTTTTTTTGTTCGGCGTCATCGCCGAGCACGGGATCACGAGGATTCGTAGTCGGGACTTTGTGTCAAGGAACTGACATTTGATCTATCAACAATGAAGCCGTCCTGCCCGCTGGCGCCGTGCATCGATCCGGTGCTTGCCGTCCCGACGCCAGGCAGAAGGCACGACGCAAACGATGCCGTCCCCGTCCCCCACCTCCTGGAGACCCGACCTATGCTCCCTGAACTTGCGCCGCCATCGCCGCGCCGTCCCACGCTGCGGCTCGCGGCCGGTGCCCTCGTCACCGCGCTGCTGCTGGCCGGATGCGGCGGCGGCGACGATGGTGCGACCTTGTCGCCCTCGGCCGCTCCCGACACCACCAATCCGAGCGGCAAGCTCCCCGGCAGGCCCGGCAACTGCTCGAGCCGCTGCGCGCCCTGACTGCGCGACGTTCCCAACGAACAAGAATCCGCCATGACATTCAATCCGTCGAAGCGACAATTCCTGAAGGCTTCGCTGGGCACCGGCGCCGCTGCCGCCGTGCTGGCGAGCTTCCCGCCCGCCATCCGCCGCGCGCTGGCGATCGAAGCCCACAACGCGACTGGCACCATCAAGGACGTCAAGCACGTCGTGATGGTGATGCTCGAGAACCGTTCGTTCGACAGCTACTTCGGCACGTTCAAGGGCGTGCGCGGCTACGGCGACCGCTTCCCGATTCCGCTGCGCAACGGCCGCACCGCGCTGTACCAGACCGATGCGAACGGCAACATCATCACGCCGTATCACCTCGACGAGACGGCCGGCAACGCGCAGCGCGCCGGCGGCACGCCGCACAACTGGGCCGACTCACAAGCGGCTTGGGACCACGGCCGCATGGACCGCTGGCCGGTCGCCAAGCAGCCGCTGTCGATGGGCTACTACGATGACGAGGAGGTGACGTTCCAGCGCGCGCTGGCCGATGCCTTCACGCTGTGCGATGCCTACCATTGCGGCATCCATACCGGCACCATCGCCAACCGCCTGTTCTACTGGACCGGCTCGAATGGTCCGACCGGCGACAACGTCGCGGTGACCGTCAACGAGTTCAACGGCGGCGCCGACGTGGGACCGTCGACCGAAGGCTGGACCTGGGAAACCTATGCGGACCGGCTGCAGGCCGCCGGCGTCAGCTGGAAGGTCTACCAGAACATTCCGGACAACTTCGGCTGCAACCAGATGATGAGCTTCCGTCATTGGCGCGCCGAGATGGAGAAGATGCCGGCCGGACGGCAGGTATCGAACACCAACGCGCCGGGCTTCAATCCGCCGTACGACCCCGCCATCGACGACCGCTACAGCCCGTTCGCCAAGGGCTTCTGCAACACCATGGCCGACGGCGGCTTCCTGCAGTCGCTGCGCGACGACGTGCAGAACGGCCGCCTGCCCGAGGTCTCGTGGATCATCCCGCCGGCCGAGTTCAGCGAGCACCCGGGACCGTCGAGCCCGGCGAAGGGCGGCTGGTACGTACAGGCGATTCTCGATGCGCTGACGTCGGACCCCGAGGTCTGGAGCAAGACCGCGCTGATCATCAACTACGACGAGAACGACGGCTTCTTCGACCACCTGCCGCCGCCGACCGCGCCGTCGCGCAATCCGGACGGGACCGTCGCCGGCAAATCGACGCTGTCCGATGCGCAGATGGCATTCGAATACCACGATTACCAGCCGGCGACGCCCAAGCAGCCGGCCCGCGACGGCCGGCCCTATGGCCCGGGTCCGCGCGTGCCGATGTGGATCGTCTCGCCGTGGAGCCGCGGCGGCTGGGTCAATTCGGAGGTGTTCGACCATACCTCGGTGATCCGCTTCCTCGAGGCGCGCTTCGGCGTGATGGAGCCGCAGATCAGCCCGTATCGCCGCGCGGTATGCGGCGATCTGACCAGCGCGTTCAATTTCGCGACGCCGAACGCGAACCCGCTGCCCGAACTGGCGGGTCGTACCACACGAGCGGAGGCCACCAGCCTGACGGCCGCGCAACAGGCGATGCCGAAGATCCCGGTGCCCGCCACGCCGGCATTGCCGGTGCAGGACGCCGGCACGCGCCCGTCCCGTGCGCTTCCTTATGAGTTGCACACCAGCGCGCGTGTCGATGCCCGCAACAACCGGCTGCAGCTGCTGTTCGCCAATGCCAGCGCGCGCAGCGCCGGCGCGGTGTTTCACGTCTACGATCGCCTGCATCTGGACCGCATTCCGCGACGCATCGTCGTCGAGGCCGGCAAGATGCTGGACGATGTCTGGGACCTGAGCGGCGACGGCGGCAAGTACGATCTGTGGGTGCTCGGCCCGAACGGCTATCATCGCAGCTTCGTCGGCGATGCGGCGGAGCAGGGCGACGCGATGCCGGAGATCCAGGTCTGCTACAACCCCTGCGAGCGGCCGACCGTGCAGGTCAAGCTGCATAACAACGGCCGCCGGCCGATCCGCTTCACCGCCGAGGCGCTGGCCTATCGCAGCGATGGTCCGTGGACGAAGATGGTCGCCCCCGGCAAGGTCGTCGAGTTCGAATGGGCGATCGGCGACTCGGGCTGCTGGTACGACTTCGTCGTGACCTGCGACGCGAGTCCGGCATTCCGCCGCCGCTTTGCCGGACGGATGGAGACCGGCAAGGACCTGGTCAGCGATCCGGCGATGGGGCAGAGCGCCTGAGTCGGCCGCAGTCGCGGAGGACAACCCCGTCGTTCCCGCGCAGGCGGGAACCCAGTGTCTTTGAAAGCCGCTGGGTCCCCGCGTTCGCGGGGACGACGGAGGTTGGCCGGCGCGCCGCGCTCGCTCAGCCGGTCCGCATGAAGGTGCCCAACCCTTCGTGGTCGTAGTACTCGAGCGTCAGCCGATCGCTGCCGAACCACACGCGCGAGATCGTGCCTGGCGTCGCGTTCTCGTTGCGCAGCTGGAACGTGTAGACGTCGCCATCCCAATGCGACAACGGCAGCACCAGCGGGGCGGGACCGATCGTCAGCACCAGCCCGCCCGCGGACTCGCGCACCGTGATGGGCCCGTAGTAGTCGTTGGCGTAGTCGCCGGCATAGACGGACAGCGCGCGCGGCGGCAGCGGCGAGGCCGGCGGCGT
>NZ_AMPR02000197.1:0-5703 GCF_000307735.3 Cupriavidus sp. HPC(L)
CGCGAGCGGTGCAGGCCGCGGCCGCGCGCGCCGGCCACGCCCCGCACGTACGTGTGGAAGCGATCCAGGTGCCAGCGGAATGGCCGCGGCAGCGCTTCGATCTGGTGGTGCTCAGCGAGTTCTGCTACTACCTGGCGCCCGACCAGGTCGCGCTGCTGGCGCGCCGGGTACGCGAGTCGATGGAGCCCGACGGGCTGCTGCTGGCCTGCCATTGGCGGCATCCGTTCGACGAGCAGGCGTGTCCCGCGCACGAGGTGCATCGCCTCCTCGAGCAGGAAACCGGCTACGCGCGTACGGCCAGCTATCGCGAGGACGATTTCATGATCGATGCGTGGACCGCCGATGGGCTGAGGCCGACTCAGCGCGAGGCGCGATAACCAAGGCTCGCTTCGGACAACCCCTACCAAGCAGGGATGACAGTCTATGGATAGCGGCGCAGACTCTCGAGAGCTTAGTTCAAATTGGTTGGATATTTTTCAATATGGAGTTCACCACATTTTTGAATAGCACGGTGTCGTCTTTGATCATCGCTGCTGTTCTAGCGGGGGTCGCATTTTTTTTGGTTCGCGCGCGAACAGGATCATGGCGCCTATTGATGGAGAGAATTTGGCGTATTGCAGCCGGAAAATCGGATATTTCGGATGATCGAATCAATGAGTGGACGCGAGAATTGCATGAGGTGGAGCGATTTCGATTCATGTACGGATTCAAGGTTGAAACCGTTCAAGAAGTTCATGAATTAATAAACTGGATTCGATCTTGTCGTATCAGATTTCGCGAGGCTTGTAAGGCCGCGCACTGGATCGCTGTCGACAAAAGTATAACGCTATACCAGCCATCATCTCGATTCTATAAGAAGGGAATTGCTGCGTTGGCTGCGCTGTATTTCGCGATGGCAGCACCCCTCATGATTGGTAGCAGCGGTTGGGAGTTATTGAGAATCAAGGAGACCGGCACATGGTTCGTCACTGATGGTGTTCGGGCGATGTCGTTCGGGTGGAAGGTAAAAAAGGGAGTATGTGGGCCGGCGCAATGGGTGGCCGCTTCAACGGAAAAGGCGAAGCATGATATCGAGATAGTTTGTAAAGGAATTGTGGGTGGTTCACTTGCTAAATTTGTTGACGAATCGCGCTCTAAAACAAAATGGATATGGATAGGTATCGCTGTACCAATTTTTTTGGCGCTGGTTAAGGTATGTAAAGACCTGTGGTCGGCGGTGGCCGCACGGCGTATTGCGAAAGAGTTGGAGGAAAAAAATATGATAGTACGTTTGGCTGATTTTCCCCCGGCGGCTCATGGTGGGAAGTTGCGTTAAGAGGAATCGCCGGCCGTTGAGCTAAGAAAAGCTGTGCCAGTCGACCTCCAAGCAGAGATCACGGAATCATTCCCGTCCGTCTCAATTGCAAAACAAAGAGAGCGGTGCCGAACGTCCGCGCGCATCGCCCGGGTCGCCTAGATGTTTCGCCAGATAGTCGATCAGCACGCGGACCTTCGGCGGCAGCACGCGCTTGGGCGGATACAGCAGCCACACCGCGCCCTGATAGGCCCGCGCGCGGAAATCCCAGTGCGGCAGTACCTGTACCAGCTTGCCGGATTGCAGTGCCGCGTGCGCGGCGAAGTCGGGCAGGGCGGCGATGCCGAGATGGCCGAGCGCGCCTTCGAGCCGCGCGCCGACATGATTGGCGATATAGCGCCCGCGCACCGCGACCGTCTGCGTCTCGACGCCGCGGCGAAAGCGCCAGCGATTGTCGTCGGCGGCCTCGCCGAGAAACAGGCAGTCGTGTCCCGCCAGTTCGCGCGGCTGCGCCGGCACGCCGCGCTTGCCCAGATAGCGCGGCGACGCGCACAACACCCAGCGCACCGTACCGAGGCGGCGGCCCGCCAGCCCCGGCGGCGGATCGTCGGTCAGCCGGATCACCAGATCGACCTCGTCGGCCAGCGGATCGAGGCTCTGGTCGGAAAAGCGCAGATGCACGTCGATCTGCTCGTACTGGCGCAGGAACGCCGGAATCAGCGGATGGAGGACGGTCTTCGCATAGGCCACCGGCGCGCTCAGCGTGACGCGGCCCTGTGGACTTCCGCCCAGTTGGCCGGCCGCATCGACGGCGCCGGCCGCGGCGCCCACCATGTCACGGCAGAACCGCGCCACCTGTTCGCCGGCTTCGGTCACGCGAACCTTGCGCGTCGAACGTTCGAGCAGACGCGTGGCCAGCGCCTCCTCGAGCCGCTTGATCTGCCGGCTGACGGTGGACGGCGTGCTGCCGAGCTGGCGGGCCGCCAGCGAGAAGTTGCCGGTTTCGACGACGCGGGCGAAGACCGCGAGGTCCGGCAGCAGGGCGATCAGCGTGTTCTGGTGCATCTGGCGGGCGTGCAGATTGATGAATCGGTGACATCAAAGATTTGCGGATGAGACAGATTATCGCCGTGGATGCAATACCCGACAATGCGCGAAACGATCTTCTTGTCCGCGCATCCGCCGAGTCCCGAAGCCATGACCGCCCCACAAGCCCGCCTGCTGATGTTGTCCGACCTGATGCTGCTCGGGGTCGCCGTGGTTTGGGGCACCAGCTACGGTGTCGCCAAGCAGGCGCTGCAGTACTACCCGGTGCTGGGTCTGCTGGCGCTGCGCTTCGGGCTGACCTTCGTGCTGCTGTCGCCGGCGCTGGCGTCCCTGCGGAGCATACCGGCGGCGTCGGTGGCGCGCGTCACCGGGGCCGGCGTGCTGTTGCTCGGCATCTTCCTGTGCGAGACCTTCGGCCTGTTGCTGACCCGGGCGGCCAATGCGGCGTTCCTGATCAGCCTGTGCGTGGTGCTGACGCCGCTGATCGAATGGCTGCTGCTGTCGCGCCGGCCGGCGCGCCTGGAATGGGTCGCGGTGTTGCTGTCGCTGTGCGGTGCCTGGATATTGGCCGCCGGCGGGGCATGGCCGCTGTCCTTTCATCCCGGCGATGCGCTGATCCTGCTGGCCGCGCTGCTGCGGGCCATCTATGTTTGCGCGATGAAGCACAGCATGGGCCGGCAGCCGCCGCCCGCGCTCGCGGTTACCGCGCTGCAGGCCGGCGTCGTGACGATCGGCAGCGTGGCAGTCGCATGGGCCGCTGGCTCCAATGGCGCACCGACCTGGCCGCTGCCGCCGCTGCCCTCGTTACCCGGGTTCGGCGAGCAGGGCGCCTTCTGGTTCTGCCTCGTTTATCTGGTCGGCGCCTGCACGCTGTTCGCCTTCTTCGCGCAGAACTACGCGATCAAGCGCAGCAGCCCGACCCGTGTCGCGTTGCTGATGGGAAGCGAGCCTGCGTTCGGCGCGCTGTTCGCGTGGCTGTGGCTGGGCGAGCGGGTTGCGCCGTCCGGCTGGATCGGCGGCGGCCTGATCGTGCTGGCCTCGCTGCTGGCCACCGTGCGATGGCACCGTGCGATCGCGCCGGCGCACGAGGTGCCGAGGGCGGTGGAACCGACGTAGCGGCGAGGCCGGATCGCCATCCCCGTCAATGCGCGGCGGTACCGCCGGCGCGGCGGGCGAGCACCGCCTTGACCGCCAGCAGCACGGGGATGGCCACGACGAACAGCAGCGCCAGCGACAGGAAGCCCGCATTGAAGGCCAGCGCGCCGGCCTGCCGTTCCAGCAGCGGTTCCAGCGTGGCGGCCATTGCCACGGCGGGATCGACGGGCGACAGCGCCTGCCGCAACGGCGACTCCATCGACGCGGCGGCGAGCGGCGCGTCCAGGCCGACCGGCAGCGTCTGGACCAGCGCCGTCCGTGCGGCGCCGTGGCGATGATGCAGATATGTCTGCAGGAAGGCGATACCGATCAGCCCGCCGAACTGCCGGCCGAAGTTGAACAGCGCGGCGCCCTGGCAGGCCAGTGCGGCCGGCAGTCCGCCCAGCGTGACCAGCGTCAACGACAGGAACATCAGCCCGAGGCCGAAGCCGCGGATCAGCAATGGCGGCGTCATGTCCGGCAGGCCGCTGTACGCGGTCGTGTACGACAGCATGCCCATCGCCAGCATGAACAGCACGATGCCGAGCGGGATCAGCTTGAACGGCGCCACGCGCGTGTATTGCGCCAGCGCGCCGCCCGCCAGCAGGCCCAGCGACGCGGTGGCGGCGCTCGATACCAGCAGATCGCCCGCATGGGTCGGGCTGAGCCGCAGCACGTTCAGTGCGAAGGCGGGCAGCAGGAAGGCGCTGCCGAACAGCGCGAAGCCGGCGACGAAGCTGACGCAGAAGCCGAAGGTGAAATGCGGATCGCGGAACAGCTGTGCCTGCAGCCACCGGCCGCGATCGCGCCGCAATTGCCGCCATGCCGTCAGCAACAGGGCTGCCGCGGCCAGCAGTGCTGCCTGCACGATCAGCGGCGAGTGCAGCCAGTCATGGCGATTGCCTTCCTGCAGCACGAACGCGGTCGCGATCGAGCCGACGGTCAGCAGCGCGATACCGACCGGATCGAGCGCGTGCCCCGGCGCCGACCTTTCCACGTCGCCACGCTGGTGCGAGGGCTCGCGGCGGAGCGCCAACAGCGCCAGCCCGATCCCCGGCAGCCCGAATGGCACACCCGCCAGAAACACCAGGCGCCAGGATCCATGATCGGTAACCCATCCCTGCGCCAGCGGCGCCAGCGTGGTCGGCGCCATCACGGTCGCCAGCGCGAACACGGCCTGGCTCAGCGGCATCCAGCGCGGCGGCGCATCGCGAAACAGCAGCGCCTGCGCGGTGGCGAGCATCAGCGCGGCGCTCGCTCCTTGCACGAAGCGGCAGGCGCTCAGCATCGCCAGATCGAGCGGCAGCGATGCGGCCGCGGTCGACGCCACCAGCAGTACGCCGGACCACCGCAGCGCCGCAGCCTCGCCGAAGCGGCGGGCCACCGCGGCCGCGATGACAAAGCCGGCCAGTTTCGCCGCGAAGTAAAGGATGTTGAGCCAGGCCGCCTCGTCCAGCGTCGCATGCAGGCCGCCGGCGAAATGGGCGCGATTGACCATCATCAACGTGCCGTTGATGGCATCGGTCAGCGCCAGCAGCGTCACCGACGCCAGCAGCATGGCAAAGCGCCGGTCCATCATCTGGCCTGCGTCAGTCCCTGCGTGGATCCCTGCGCGAGCCCCCGCGGAAGTTCCTGGGCGACCTGCCGTGGCGCCGGCGTAGCCGATGCCGCAGCGCTCGGGCGCGTATCGATCGACACCACCGCCGACAGGCCCGGCACCAGCTTGCCGTGCAGCGCGCCGCCGGGCGCCGGCACGATCTTGACCGGCACATGCTGCACGATCTTCGTGAAGTTGCCGGTGGCGTTGTCCGGCGGCAGCAGCGCGAACTGCGCGCCGCTTCCCGGCGACACGCTGACGACCGTGCCGTCGATCGGCACGCCGGGATAGCCGTCGAGCTCGATCCGTACCGGGCTGCCGACGCGGATCCGGTGCAGCTCAGTCTCCTTCAGGTTCGCGACGACCCACGATGTCTCGACCGGCACCAGCGCCAGCGCTTGCGTGCCGGGCTGCACGTAGCGGCCGACGCGAATCTGCCGATTGCCGACCACGCCGTCGACCGGCGCACGTACCACGGTATTGCCCAGGTCGATGCGCGCCAGCTCCAGCCGTGCCAGTGCGGCCGCTTCGGCGGCCCGGGCCTCGTCGACCTGCGCGGCGATCACGTCCAGGCGGCGGCGCTCGGCATCGAGCTGGGCCAGCGCGCCTTGCTCGGCGGCCGCCGCCTGTT
>NZ_AMPR02000196.1:0-5722 GCF_000307735.3 Cupriavidus sp. HPC(L)
AACGCTGCGCCACAGGCGCTTCGAACGCCGGCCCCAGCGGCCGCAGCCGCAATCCGGCCGGCAGTTTCTTCCACGGCAGATCGGCTGGATCGGCCAGCAGCGGGCCCGGCGCCTTGGCCACCAGCACGGCCTCGGCGATCGGCTGGAAGTCGGCGCGGAAATGCACCGAACTCTTGTTGACCAGGATCTTCATCCGCTCCGGCTCGACGCCGGCCATCCGGTACAGATTGCGATCGAGCATCTGAGCCTTGCCCGCGCTGACGACCACGTGCACGCCGCCGATCGTCAGCCGCGCGGCGGGGCCGACGTCGACGTCCATGCCGTTCATCATCGGACCGTCGAAGCGGCAGCGGCCATCGGACAGCTGGGCGACGCGGAAGGTCGCCTCGAACGGCGCGTCGCCCGGCACGCCGGACTGGCCGCCGAGCGCGATCGTGATATCGCTGCCGACGCCGGCGGCATGCGCGGCGCGCACCGCCTCGGCATCGACGATCAGCCCGATCGCGGCATCGGTGGCGCCGGCGCGCACCAGCGCGCGCAGCATGCCGGTCGTGTTCGAGTCGCCGCCGGCGCCGGGGTTGTCCTGCGTGTCGGCGATCACCACCGGCCGGCTCGCCGCCTGCGACAGCCGCATCGCTTCCTGAACCGCCTCGTCCGGCGCCAGGAACGGCACCGCCCAGTCGGCCTCGCGCGCGACGACCGCGTCGGTCAGCGCGGCGACCGCCTGTTCGATACGGGCGGCGTCGTCGCCATAGCCCCACACCACGCCGCCGCATTCGGCGAAGTCCGCCGCCGGAAAGCCCGGCGTGAACGACAGCGACACCACGCCGTCCAGCTCGCGTTCGAGCTCGTCGAGCAGCGCGTAGATGCCGCGCGCCGGCTCGAGGAACGTGCACTGGCCGTTGATCGGAATCAGGAAGGGCAGGCGGCGCGCCGCACGATGCAACCTCTGACCGCTGCCGGCGGCGAGCAGGCGCTGCAGCAGCTGCGCCGCGCGCGCGCCGGTGTCGGCCATGTCGACGTGCGGATAGGTGCGGTAGGCGACCAGCGCATCGGCGCTCTCCAGCATGCGCTGCGTGACGTTGGCATGCAGGTCGAGGCTGGCGACGATCGGCACGTCCGCGCCCACCGCCGCACGCAGCCGGGCCAGCAGTTCGCCTTCGCCGTCGTCGTGCTCGTCGGTCACCATCGCGCCGTGCAGGTCCAGATAGATCGCGTCGGGCCGCTGCGCGCGCGCGGCGTCCACGATCTCGCCGGCGATGCGCTCGAACGCATCGGTGGCCACATGCGCCGAAGGGCTGGCGCCGGCCCAGATCACCGGCAGCAGTTCCGCCTCGTTGCGGGTCAGTTCGCCGATCGCGCGGATGAAGCCGCCCGCCGGAATATTGACGTCGCGCAGCGCCAGCACGTCGGCGCCGCGCACCATCGCGGGAAAGCCCTCGCCGCGGACGAAGTTGTCGTAGTGGGCCTTCGACGGCGCGAAGGTATTGGTTTCGTGCTGGAAACCGGCGAGAAGAATGCGCATGGGTCGGTAGTCGTTGAATTCGGATTGGGGAAACGGGGGCGTCGGCGGCAAGCGGGGCGAGGCACGCATCCGCGTGCCCCGGCACACTTCAGCGCACCGCGGCGTGCACGCGGTCCTTCGGCAGCCGGTTCAGCAGGATCGCCAGGCCGCCGGCGGCCAGCAGCGCCACCATCGCCAGCAGCCCGCCTTCGAGCGAACCGGTCAGGTCCTTGACCGCGCCGATCAGCGTCGGGCTGACGAAGCCGCCCAGCAGGCCGAGGCTGTTGATCAGCGCGATGCCGCCCGCCGCGGCGGTGCCCTGCAGATATTCGGACGGAATCGCCCAGAACACCGTATAGGCGGCCCACATCGCGGCGGTCGCGACGGTGATGCTGATCAGCGACAGCGTCAGGTTGTCGGCGGTGAAGGCCGCGATCGCCAGCGTGGCGGCACCGACGAAGGCCAGCGTCGCGCTGTGCCAGCGGCGTTCCTGGCGGCGATCGGAGCTGCGCGCCGCCAGGAACATCAGGATGGCCGCGGCGACGTAAGGCAGCGCCGAATACATGCCGATCGCCATCGTGCTGGTCACGCCCGCGCCCTTCAGGATCGTCGGCAGCCAGAAGCTGACCGCATAGATGCCGCTGATCAGGCAGAAGTAGCCGAACGCCAGCGCATAGATGCGCGGATCGCGCAGCACGGTGGCGAAGCTGTGGTGGCCGCCGCCGGCGCGCGCCGCGCCGATGTCGTGCGCCAGCAGCCGGCGCTCGTGGTCGCTGAGCCAGCGGGCCTGCGCCGGCGTGTCGTCGAGGAAGAAGTAGGCGACCACGCCGAGCAGCACGCAGGGCAGCCCCTCGATCAGGAACATCCACTGCCAGCCGGCCAGGCCATGCGAGCCGGCCAGCGCGGTCATGATCCACGTCGACACCGGGCCGCCGGCCATGCCGCCGATCGGGCCGGCCAGCATCACGATCGCCATCACGCGGGCCATGCGGGCGCCGCCGTACCAGTAGGTCAGATAGAAAATCATGCCCGGTGCGAAACCGGCCTCGAACACGCCGAGCAGGAAGCGCAGCGCGTAGAAGCTGTGCGCGTCGCGCACGAACAGCATGCACGCCGAGGTCGCGCCCCACAGCACCATGATCCGGCTGATGGTCTTGCGCGCGCCGATGCGCGCCAGCAGCAGATTGCTCGGCACCTCGAACATCACGTAGCCGAGGAAGAAGATGCCGGCGCCCAGCCCGTAGACCGCGTCGCTGATGCCGACGTCCTGCTGCATCTGCAGCTTGGCAAAGCCGATGTTGACCCGGTCCAGGTAGGCGAACACGTAGCACAGCAGCAGGAAGGGCAGCACGCGCAGGCTGATCTTGCGATAGATGGGCGCCAGCGCGTCGGGCGTGGCGGCCATCGCGTCGGATGGATTCCACGAGGTGGTGGTCTGTTGCATCGATGTCTCCGGGTGCCGCAGGCACGGTGGGGGTTGGCAGGACGGGCGCTTGTTCTGATCGGGCTGCTGTCGTTGTGCTGTCGTTGTCCCGTAGGCCGGCATCCGCGCGGGCGCGGCCGGCCTTCGCGCATTGTTGCCAACGCGGCCGTTGAGGAACAATAGCCATCGCTGTACGATTCCGTTGCTTTTTGGTCAACGCTGCGGCGAGTCCGTCGTCCCCGCAAAGGCGGGGACCCAGTGGCTTTCAACGACGCTGGGTGCCTGCCTGCGCGGGAATGACGCGGATGGCGTCCCGCGAGCTCCGCAACCACCTTCGAGGAAACGCCGTGCCCCTGTCCCCCGATCCGAACCGCGACGGCGCCTTGCCGGCCGGACTCAGCGAACGCCGGCTGCGCTATTTCTATGCGGCTGTGGCCGCCGGCTCGATCCGCGCCGCCGCGGACAAGCTCGATGTCGAACCGTCGGTGATCAGCCGGCAGATCCAGCAGCTCGAAGGCGAGCTCGGCGCGACGCTGCTGGAGCGGCGCGGCCGCGGCGTGATGCCGACCGAAGCGGCCCAGCTGGTGCTCGACCACTACCGCGAGCGCCTTGCCGGCGAGGAAACGCTGCTGGCCAGGCTGCAGGAACTGAACGGGCTGCAGCGCGGGCAGATCCAGATCGTCGCCGGCGAGGGTTTCATCGACGAGCTGATCCACGCGGTGCTCAACGAGTTCTGCCAGCGCTATCCGAAGATCAACGTCACGCTGGAGCTGATGAACGTCAACGAGGTGGTGCGCGCGGTGGCGGAAGATCGCGCGCATGTGGGGCTGGCCTACGCGCCGCCGCCGGAGCCGACGCTACGCGTGCTGGCCGCGCGGCGCCAGCCGGTCTGCGTGATCGCGCGGCCCGACCATCCGCTGGCGCGGCGCGGCAAGGCGCTGACCGTCGCCGACATCCTGCCGTATCCGGTCGGGCTGATGACGCCGGGCTTCGGCCTGCGCCAGGTGATCCAGCTGGTCGAGCTGACCGAGAAGGTCCGCTTCACCGCGGCGCTGACCACCAACTCGATCGCGGCGCTGAAGCACTACGCCAGCACCGGCCTGGGCGTGACCTTCCTGCCGGCCCTTGCGGTCGCGCGCGAGCTGGGCCACCAGCTGGTCGCTCTGCCGGTGCGCAACGCGGTGCTGGAGGCCGCCGACGCGCAGCTGATCGTGCGCGACAAGCGGCCGCGCTCGGCGGCGGTCAAGCGGCTGCTCGACTATCTGGCCGAGATGACGGTGCTGCGGGCCGACGGGCAGGGCGTGGGCCGAGGACGCAGGGCGCGCGGGGCCGGCGGCGGCGTCGAAAGCGCTTAAGTCCGGCTCCCTCTCCCACTTGCGGGAGAGGGTTGGGGAGAGGGCAGCGGGCGGCACGCTCGCGATAACGCTGGCGTTGTCTGCCTTCTCCCCCGGCCCCTCTCCCGCAAGCGGGAGAGGGGAGCCCAATCAGCATCCAGCCAAACCGCGGAGAGGTGTCGTAACGCAAACATGACCACACAGAAGTGGACATCGTCCATTTGTGTGCTATGGTTGTGAACGCTGTACACAACTGTGCAAAACGCCCGCGAGTCAACGCGTTCGAAGCAGAAAACACAAACAAAAACCAAGAACCGAAAAAGGACACCCCATGCAGCACACACTCGATGACCGCAAGCGCTGGCTCGCGCTGATGGTCCTATGCCTGGGCGAGCTGATGATCGTGCTCGACACGACCATCGTGAACGTCGCCCTGCCGTCGATCCGCAACGAGCTTGGCTTTACCGAGACCGCGCTGGTCTGGGTGGTCAACGCCTATATGCTGACCTTCGGCGGCTTCCTGCTGCTGGGCGGGCGGCTCGGCGACCTGTTCGGCCACCGCCGGCTGTTCCTGCTCGGCATCACGCTGTTCACGCTGGCTTCGCTGGCCTGCGGCGTGGCGCAATCGCAGGGCCTGCTGGTCGCCGCCCGCGCGGTGCAGGGCGTCGGCGGGGCGGTGGTGTCCGCGGTGGCGCTGTCGCTGATCATGGACCTGTTCTCGACGCCGTCCGACCGCGCGAAGGCGATGGGCGTCTATGGCTTCGTCTGCGCCGGCGGCGGCAGCATCGGCGTGTTGCTCGGCGGCCTGCTGACCAGCGCCCTGAGCTGGCACTGGATCTTCCTGGTCAACCTGCCGATCGGCGTCGCGGTCTATGCGCTGTGCCTCGCGCTGATTCCGAACCTGCCGGGCTCGGCCAATGGGCAGCGCCTCGACGTCGGCGGCGCGGTGACGATCACGGTCTCGCTGATGCTGGCGGTCTATGCGGTGGTCAATGGCAACGAGGTCGGCTGGCTGGCCACGCAGACCGTGTCGATGCTCGGCATCGCGGTGGCGCTGCTGCTGGTGTTCCTGCTGATCGAGTCGCGCGTCGCGCATCCGCTGATGCCGCTGGGCCTGTTCCGGCTGCGCAATGTGGCGGTATCGAACGTGGTCGGCGTGCTGTGGGCCGCGGCGATGTTCGCGTGGTTCTTCATCTCGGCGCTGTATCTGCAACTGGTGCTCGGCTACACGCCGATGCAGGTCGGCCTCGCGTTCCTGCCGGCCAACCTGATCATGGCGGCGTTCTCGCTGGGCCTGTCGGCGCGCCTGGTGATGCGCTACGGCGTGCGCGCGCCGCTGGCCGCCGGGCTGCTGCTGGCGGCGCTGGGGCTGCTGCTGTTCGCGCGTGCGCCGGTCGGCGGCAGCTTCGTCGTCGACGTGCTGCCCGGCATGCTGCTGCTGGGGCTGGGCGCGGGCATCGC
>NZ_AMPR02000195.1:0-5739 GCF_000307735.3 Cupriavidus sp. HPC(L)
GCTGTCGGTGCGGCTGCTGCAGGGCAACGTGCCGCAGGACATCAAGTTCGAGGCGGCCGGCATCGCCCGCTCCAACGCGCTGTACCGCGACATGATCACCGCCGCCCCGGCCGACCTGGTGGTCACGCCGGAGACCGCGTTCCCGCTGATCCTGCAGGACATGCCGCCGGAGATCGCGCTGGCGCTGCGGCAGTTCAGCGTCGGCACCGGCACCGCGCTGCTGTTTGGCGCCGCGGGCGCCGACTCGCCGGTCGACTTCACCAACAGCGTGTTCGGCATCGGCCCCGAGATGAAGGGGCTGTACCGCTACGACAAGCACCACCTGGTGCCCTTCGGCGAGTTCATCCCCTGGGGCTTCCGCTGGTTCGTCGACATGATGAAGATGCCGCTGGGGGACTTCCGCCGCGGCGGACTGGCGCAGGCGCCGCTGCCGGTGCGCGGCGTGATGGTGGCGCCCAATATCTGCTACGAGGATCTGTTCGGCGAGGAAATCGCGCGCACGCTGCGCGGCCAGCCGCAGCCGGCCAATGTGCTCGTCAATGTCACCAACCTGGCCTGGTTCGGCGACACCATCGCGCTCGATCAGCACCTGCAGATCTCGCGGATGCGTGCGCTGGAGACCCGCCGGCCGATGCTGCGCTCGACCAATACCGGCATGACGGCGGTGGTCGCGCCGGACGGCAGCGTGCCGGCGCGGCTGGCGACCTTCACCACCGGCACGCTCAGCGCACAGGTACAGGGCACGCGCGGGCTGACGCCCTATGTGCGGGTCGGCAATGTGCCGGCGGTGCTCGGCTGCCTGCTGGTGCTGCTGGTGGTGGCCTGGCGCGCGGCGTCGGGCCGGCGCGGCGCCGGCGCCTGAGCGTTTCGCGGGCCTGGGCGGCCGAGCCTTACTGGATCACGCTCGCGACGATCGATACCGCGGCAGCCGCCGCCATCACCGCCAGGGCGACCCGATAGGGTTTGTGCGAAAGAAACGACATGTTGTTGTCCCCGTTGTCTTGGCGCCGACGGGCGCCCGCGCGGCGCCGTCCGCTGCCTCTGTCGAACAGCTTTTCAATAATGTATACAAAAATCGATAACGGCAGGCGCTTCCGGAACTTGAGATCCCTCGGGATTTACCCGAAGTCCTCGCCCGGCTGCCGTGCCCTTCCCTTCGGCGGCTGCCGGGCAAAAAACCGCTAGAATTCTGGGTTTGGCAACGGCGGGGCCGGCTTGTCCGACCGCCGTCCTAGCCCGCTTCCGCTTCGGTGGCCCGCCGCCGGGCCAACACTCCGCGAACCGTCGTCTTCGTTATGCTGACCTTCCAACAAATGATCCTGACCTTGCAGTCCTACTGGGACCGGCAAGGATGCGCGCTGTTGCAACCCATCGATCTGGAGGTTGGCGCCGGTACCTCGCACGTGCATACCTTCCTGCGCGCGATCGGCCCGGAGCCGTGGCGCGCCGCCTATGTGCAACCGTCGCGCCGCCCGAAGGACGGCCGCTACGGCGAGAACCCGAACCGGCTGCAGCACTACTACCAGTACCAGGTCGTGCTCAAGCCCGCGCCGGAGAACATTCTCGAGCTGTACCTGGGCTCGCTCGAGGCGCTGGGCCTGGACCTGAAGCAGAACGACATCCGCTTCGTCGAGGACGACTGGGAAAACCCGACGCTGGGCGCCTGGGGCCTGGGTTGGGAGGTCTGGCTCAACGGCATGGAGGTGACCCAGTTCACCTACTTCCAGCAGGTCGGCGGCATCGACTGCAAGCCGATCACCGGCGAGATCACCTACGGCATCGAACGGCTGGCGATGTATCTGCAGGGCGTCGAGAACGTCTACGACCTGGTCTGGACCGAGTGGGAAGAAAACGGCAAGACGCGCCGCCTGACCTACGGCGACGTCTATCACCAGAACGAGGTCGAGCAGTCGACCTACAACTTCGAGCAGAGCAACACCGACATCCTGTTCCGCCATTTCGCCGAACACGAGAGCGAGGCCAAGCGGCTGATGGGCGTCGGCGCGGAGGCCGGCGCGGATGCGGCAACCCAGGCGGCCGGCGCCAAGCTGGCGCTGCCGGCCTACGAACAGGTGCTCAAGGCCGCCCACACCTTCAACCTGCTGGACGCACGCGGCGCGATCTCGGTGACCGAGCGCGCCGCCTATATCGGCCGCATCCGCAATCTGTCGCGGCTGGTCGCGCAGGCCTACTACGAATCGCGCGAGGCGCTGGGCTTCCCGATGTGCGGGCCGGCCGGCGGCGCGACCGCCGGGACCGCCGCCGCCGAGGCCGCCGCATGAACTCGATGGCACGCCGTGCGCTGTGCTGCGCGCTGGCGGTGGCCGCCGCGGGCGGCGCGCACGCCATCGTGCCCTCGGCCTATGCCCAGGCCTCGCAAGTGCTCTACCCGTCGGCCGAGCAGGCCAACGTCTGCGAAGGCGATTCGCAGGCGCTGCAGCAGTCCATCAACAAGCATCTGCAGCCGAGCGCCAACGCGATCGACCAGTGGACGCAGCTGGTGCGCTCGATGTCGTGCGACCTGTCCGGGTCCAGGGACCTGGGCTGGCGGCGCGTGCCGCTGCGCGCCTACGAGAGCGCGATCCGCTATCCGCTGACCTGGGTCGAGACCACGCACCGCAACGGCCGCCAACGGCGCCTGGTGCGGACCTACCATTCGGCCTCGCAACTGCCGCCGCGGATCGACTTCTGGATCGGCGGCCGCATCGACGAGATCCGCTACGATCGCCGCCATCACCGGCTGTATGCGCGCTTCTCCGCGAACAGCGAGAAGCTGGCCGGCAGCACGCAGTCCGCATGCCGCTCGACCACACTGCAGTTTCGCCAGCAGCATGGGCTATGGCTGCTGTCGGGCGTCGAACCGCGCTGTTGAGCGCCGCTGAACCTTTCCGGCGCCGCCGATGCCGGCGTGCGCCACAAACCGTTGGAACCGATTCATGTCGCAACCCCTGACCGATTCGCTGCTGATCGAACTGTTCACCGAAGAGCTGCCGCCGAAGGCGCTGGCACGCCTGGGCGAGGCCTTTGCCCAGGGCCTGTTCGCCGGCCTGGCCGAGCGCGGCCTGCTCGATGACGGCAGCACGGTGACGCCGTACGCGACGCCGCGCCGCCTGGCCGCGCTGATCAGCGGCGTGCGCGAGAGCGCGCCGGACCGCGAGCAGCGCGAGAAGGTGCTGCCGGTGTCGGTGGCGCTCGACGCGGCCGGCGAGCCGACCGCGCCGCTGGCCAAGAAGCTGGCCGCGCTGGCCAAATCGGTCGGCGTCGATTCGATCGACTGGCAGACGCTGGAGCGCGCCTCCGACGGCAAGGCCGAGGCGCTGTTCTACCGCTACACCGCGCGCGGCGCGGTGCTGGCCGACGGCCTGCAGGCCGCGCTGGACGAGACCATCGGCAAGCTGCCGATCCCGAAGGTGATGAGCTACCAGCGCCCGGACGGCAGCACCGTCAACTTCGTGCGTCCGGCCCACCGGCTGATCGCGCTGCATGGCGACAAGGTCGTGCCGGTCTCCGCGCTCGGGCTGGCCGCGGGCCAGCGCACGCTGGGCCACCGCTTCCTGTCCGGCGGCGAGATCGAGATCCCGCACGCCGAGCGCTACGCCGCCGTGCTCGAGGACCAGGGCAAGGTGCTGGCCAGCTATGCGCGGCGGCGCGAGCGCATCCGCGAGGGGCTGCTGGCCGCCGCCGGCGCCGATCGCGTGATCATGCCCGAGGCGCTGCTCGACGAGGTCAATGCGCTGGTCGAATGGCCGGTGGTCTACGCCTGCCATTTCGAGGAGGCCTTCCTCGCCGTGCCGCAGGAGTGCCTGATCCTGACGATGCAGACCAACCAGAAGTACTTCGCGCTGACCGACGCCAACGGGCAGCTGCGCAACCGCTTCCTGATCGTGTCGAACCTGGCCACCGACACGCCGCAGTCGATCATCGGCGGCAACGAGCGCGTGGTGCGCCCGCGCCTGGCCGACGCCAAGTTCTTCTTCGACCAGGACCGCAAGAAGACGCTGGCCTCGCGCGTGCCGCAGCTGGCCAACGTGGTCTATCACAACAAGATCGGCACCCAGCTCGACCGCGTGCAGCGGCTGCAGCAGATCGCCGGCCATATCGCCGATGCGCTGGCCAGGGCCGGCGTGCCGGTCGACAAGGCGGCGGCGATGCGCGGCGCGGAACTCGCCAAGGCCGACCTGCTGACCGATATGGTCGGCGAATTCCCCGAACTGCAGGGCACGATGGGGACCTACTACGCGCGCCACGACGACGAGGCCGAGGAAGTCGCGCTGGCCTGCTCCGAACACTACCGTCCGCGCTTTGCCGGCGATGCGCTGCCGTCGAACCCGGTCAGCATCGCGGTCGCGCTGGCCGACAAGCTCGAGACGCTGGTCGGCATCTGGGGCATCGGCGTGCAGCCGACCGGCGAGAAGGATCCGTTCGCGCTGCGCCGCCATGCGCTGGGCATCCTGCGCATGCTGGTCGAGACGCCGCTGCCGGTGGGCATCGACGCGCTGCTGGCGCTGACCGAGCAGGCCTTCGCCGGCGTGCCGGCGGTCAAGCCCGCGCGCGAGGACATCACCGACTTCCTGTACGACCGCCTGCGCGGCTATCTGAAGGACAAGGGCTACACCACCAACGAGGTCGAGGCGGTGGTCAGCCTGCGCCCGCAGCGGCTCGACGACATCCTTGGCCGCATGGAAGCGGTGCGCACCTTCGCCGCGCTGCCCGAGGCGGACGCGCTGGCGGCCGCCAACAAGCGGATCACCAATATCCTGCGCAAGAATACCGAGGCGGTCGGCGAGGTCGCGCCGGCGCTGTTCCAGGAAGACGCCGAAGGCGCGCTGCACGCCGCCATCGACAGCGTGCGGCCCGGGGTCGAGGCGGCGTTCGCGCGCGGCGACTTCACCGCCGCGCTGCGCGACCTGGCCCGGCTGCGCGACGCGGTGGACCGCTTCTTCGACGGCGTGATGGTGATGGCCGAGGATGCGCAGCTGCGCGCCAACCGCCTCGCCCTGCTGGCCTCGCTGCATGCGCTGGCCAACCGCGTCGCCGACATCTCGAAGCTGGCCGCCTGATCGGCCGCGCCCTGCACGGACGCACCGCCCCAGCCGCACCGACCGTACCCGTTACCGAAGCGCCGCCATGCCGCAGACACCGCCCAAATTCGTGATCCTGGACCGCGATGGGGTCATCAACCTCGACAGCGACCAGTTCATCAAGACGCCGGACGAATGGATTCCAATCCCCGGCAGCCTGGAAGCGATCGCCGCGCTGAACGAGGCCGGCTTCCGCGTCGTGGTCGCCAGCAACCAGTCCGGCATCGGCCGCGGCCTGTTCGAGATGAGCGCGCTGAACGCGATGCACGAGAAGATGTACAAGGCGCTGGCGCGCCTGGGCGGCCGCGTCGAGGCGATCTTCTTCTGCCCGCACACCGCCGCGGACGCGTGCGACTGCCGCAAACCCAAGCCCGGCCTGATCCAGCAGGCCGCGCAACGCTTCGGCATCGAACTGCGCGGCGTGCCGATCGTCGGCGATTCGCTGCGCGACCTGGAGGCCGGCGTCGCCCTCGGCTGCGCGCCGCACCTGGTGCGCACCGGCAAGGGCGAAGGCACGCTGGCCAAGGGCGGCCTGCCGCCCGGCACGCTGGTCCACGACGATCTGCGCGCGTTCTCGCGCTGGCTGCTCGAAGGCGATGGCGCGGCTCTACCGCGAGGCACCGGTCAATTCGATCTGGGAAGGGTCCGGCAACATCAT
>NZ_AMPR02000194.1:0-5743 GCF_000307735.3 Cupriavidus sp. HPC(L)
AAGGGTTGCAGCGTTGGCTTGCACCGGGCTCTCCACGGTTATTGCCGTCATTGGAGCTGTTGCCGTTTATCGGCGCTGATTCCTGCTCATTGCCGTTGATTGCGGATCGGCACCTGCATCTCCTCGGGCTTGATCTCGCGGACCAGCTCGGGGACGCCCCAGGCGAAGGCGGGGTCGACCTTGATCTTGAAGTGGTACATCGACTGCATCGCCTGATGGTCCTCCTTGCGGAACGTCATCCGTCCCTTCGGCGTATCGAACGACATGCCTTCCATCGCGGCGATCAGCTTCTCGGTGCCGGTGGCACCACCGGTCTTCTTCAGCGCCTCGACCAGCGCGATGCCAGAGGCCATGCCGCCGGCGGTAAAGAAGTCGGGCGGGGTCTTGTACTTGTTGTAGTGGTTGGCGACCAGCCACTGGTTGGCCGGATTCTTCGGGATGCCGAAGTAGTAGTAGGTCGCCCCTTCCATGCCCGGGAAGTTCTTGTAGCTGGCCATCGCCGGCAGGATGTTGCCGCCGGTGGCGATCTCGATGCCGTAGCGCTTCGGATCGAGATCGGCGATCTTGAACGGATTGCCGGCGCCGGCCCAGATGATGAAGATCACCTTGCGGCCGGGCTTGTCCTTCAGCGCATCGAACAGCCGCTGCGCGCCCGCGGTGAAGTCGGTGGTGTTGGTCGGCAGGTATTCCTCGTGCACGACCCTGGCTTGCTTCAGCGCGTCCTTGAACGCCTTGACGCCGTCGCGGCCGAACGCGTAGTCCTGCGCCAGCGTGGCGATCTGCACGCCGGGCTTGTCGAGCGCGACCGCGTTGGCGATCGCGTCCTGCGAGGAATTGCGGCCGGTGCGGAAGATGTAGCGGTTCCACTTGTCGCCGGTGATCGAATCGGCCACCGCCGGCTCGACCAGCAGCACCTTGCGGTATTCCTCTGCGACCGGCAGCATCGCCAGCGCCGTGCCGGACGAGGTCGGCCCCACCGCAATGTCGGCGCGGTCGTCGCTGTAGGCGGCGGCCAGTTGCGCCTTGGCGACGTCGGGCTTGCCCTGCGTGTCCTTCTCGATCACCACCAGCTTGCGGCCGTTGACCGTCATGGTGCCGCCGGTCGCGTATTCGAGTCCCATCATCAGCCCGATCTGGGTCTGCTTGGCATAGGCCTCGAGCGCCCCGGTCTTGTCGTAGACGTGGGCGATGCGGATGTCCTTGGCGGCGGCGGCGCCGGTCAGCAGCGTGGCGGCGAGCGCGACGGCAAGCGCCGCGGCGCGGCGGGCAATGCGGTGGGGTTCCATCGTTTGTCTCCTCGGTCCTTTTTGTTTTGTCGTGGCCTGGCGTACCGCTGATGTCCTGCTTATGTACGGCTCATCGGATCGTCATCGCGGTGCCAGCCCGTGCGTGATCAGATCGAACGCGGTGTCGACGACCTTCTCCATCGACGCCGGCCGTTTCCAGCGCGCGTAGCGCATGCCGAGGAAATTGCTGATGCCGATCAGGCACCAGGCGCGCACCTCGGCGTCGCCCGGAACGATCTCGCCGAGCTCCTGCGCGCGCGTCAGCCGGCGGCTGTAGAGCTCCGCGAAGACCTGGAAGTACTGGCTGTAGATCGTCTCGTCGACCGAATACGAGTCGAGCACGATCCGGTACAGGTTCTTGTGGCGCGAGACGAAGGACAGGAAGGCCTTCAGGCCCAGGCGCTCGGCCTCGATCTGCGTGGTGGCCGGCGCGACGTGCTTGCGCAGGTGCGCGCGCACCAGCTCCAGCATGTGCTGGACCAGCGCGCGAAACACGTCCTCCTTGTCCTTGAAGTACAGGTAGAAGGTGCCCATCGCCACCTGCGCCTCCTGCGTGATCTCGGAGATCGACGCGGCGTAGTAGCCCTTCTCGCCGAATACCTTCTCGGCGGCCCGCAGCAGCGCCTCGCGGGTCTTCTGGCCGCGCGCGGTTTTCGGGATCACACAGGCTTCGGTCGGTGGCATCGGCGCCTTCGTTCGAGCGGGACTACGGTTGGCAAGCGTGGGAAGCGACGGAAAGCATGGTGCCGGGCAGCATCGGGGCCATGTTCCGGAATCGCGCATCGGATCACCGCATCAAGCGATGAAACCTGATAAGTGATTCATGTTTCATGGTATAAAGCAGCGAATCGGAATGTCAATAGATGGCTGTCCCAAGGCGCCCCGGCCGGCATGGCGGCGGCGCCCGGCTTCGCCGCTCCCGGGACGCGCCACGCCGCCACGGAGACACCGTTTGGACGCCGCCGATCGCACCGCACAGCCAGGTCCCGCCGCGCCGCCTTCGATGGCGCCAGGTTCGGCCGCATCGTCCTCCACCGCGCCGCCCTCCACTGCCCATCGCTTCACCGAACACCCTGCCGACCACGACCTGCCCGGCTGGCGCGAAGCCGGCACCGGCCGGCCCTTGCTGCTGCTGCACGGCTGGTCGGTGCCCGGCCAGGCCTTCGCAGGACAGGCAGCACTGGCGCAACACGGATACCGCGTGATCGCGCCCGATCATGCGGGCCACGGGCTGTCGGCGCGGTCCCGCCCCGCGGCGGGCGGCACCATCGCCGGGCTGGCTGGCGGCGTGGCGCGGCTGATCGATGCGCTGGCATTGCGCGATGCCATCGTGGTGGGCTGGTCGATGGGGGCGATGGTCGCCTGGGAACTGGCGCGCGGCCGCCCCTCTGCGTGGCTGGCACCGCGCATCGCGGCGGTCGGCGCCATCGACATGACGCCCCGGCTGCTGACCGGGCCGGACTGGCCACATGGCCTGCACGGCGGCTACACCGCGACGCAGGCCGGCCAGATGGCGGCGCAGGTGCGGCGCCACTGGCACGGCATGGTGCCGCTGGTCGGCGCCGGGCTGTGGGCCGAAGGCGAAGAACCGTCACCGGGCCACGCGGCACGCGTGCGGGATTGGATGCTGGGCTGCGACGCCGGCGTGCTGGCCGAGCTGTGGCTCGACATGGCGCGGCAGGACTACCGGCCGATGCTGCGCGAGGCCACCGTGCCGCTGTTCTGCCTGTATGGGGAGCGAAGCCGGCTCTATCGGCCGCCGCTGGCGGCGGCCACGGCCGCGCTGCAGCCAGCGCTGCGGGTCGCGACGATCCCGGCCGCGGGCCACAGTCCGCATCTGGAGCAGCCGCGGGCCTTCAACACCGCGTTATTGCGGATGATCGCCGGGATGAATCAGGGACGAATCGGGGATGAATCGGGGACGATTAGGCGATGATGCGCGTCAGGCCAGCGCCCGATAGCTCCACAGCCCGACCAGTGTCAGCAGCAGCGAGCCGCCGAGGTGCAGCAGCACGTGCAGCGCCGCGGCGCCGTAGTTGCCCGCCAGCAGGTTGGCGGTCAGCTCGCTGGAGAACGTCGAGAAGGTGGTCAGTCCGCCGAGAAAGCCGGTGATCACCAGCAGCCGCCAGGCCGGTGACAGTGAGGCATGGGCGTCGAAGAAGCCGACCGCCACGCCGATCAGGAACCCGCCGAGCAGATTGGCCGCCAGCGTGCCGTACGGCAACGCCGGGTTGGCGGCATTCCACAGCAGCGAGAACAGCCAGCGCAGCCAGGCGCCGATCGCCGCGCCGACGCCGACCGCGACGAAGCCGAGCCCGCTCAAGCCGGGGCTCCGGACCGGCCTTCTGCCTCGTCGGCATCGCCACTGACATTGAGCGAACGCACGCCCCAGCGCGCCAGCGCGGCCTCGTCGGTGACGCGGGCATCGACCCAGCGCGCGCCGTCGGGCGTCGATTCCTTCTTCCAGAACGGCGCCTCGGACTTCAGATAGTCCATGATGAATTCGCAGGCGGCGAAGGCATTGCCGCGATGGGCCGACGCCACGGCGACCAGCACGATCTGGTCCTGCGGTTGCAACGGGCCGACGCGGTGGATGATGGTCACGCCGTCGAGCGCCCAGCGCTCGCGCGCCACCGCCTCGATCCGCTCCAACGCCTTCTCGGTCATGCCCGGATAGTGCTCGAGCTCCATCGCCTGCACCGGGCTGCCGTCGTTGACGTCCCGCACCGTGCCGATAAAGCTGGCGACCGCGCCGACGCCCGGACGTCCCGCGCGCAGCGCCGCCACCTCGGCGCCCAGGTCGAAATCCTCGCGCTGTACCCTGACGCTCATCTCAGCCTCCGGTCACCGGCGGGAAGAAGGCCACTTCGCTGCCGTCGGCCACCGCGGTATCGGCACGCGCAACGGCATGGTCGACCGCCATGCGCAACGCGCGGCCCTCGGCCAACGCCTCCTGCCAGACGCCGCCGCGATCGCGCAGCCACTGGCGCACCTGGCCCACGGTCGCGACCGTGTCCGGCAGCTCGACGCGCTCCTGGGCCACGCCCAGTTGCTCGCGTACGCTGGCGAAGAACCGCAATTCGATCTGCATCGCTACCCTCTTCTCTCTACGGCTTCGGCTGCCCTCGCCGGAGCTAGGCCACCAGGTTGGCAAACGGCAGGAACGACACCATGTCGCCGCGCCGGATCGGCTGGTTGGGCGGATTGTCGACCAGGCCGTCACCCCAGACCGTCGAGGTCAGCACGCCCGAACTCTGGTTGGGGAACAGGTCCAGCCCGCCGCCCTCGTTGATCTTCACCCGCAGGAATTCGTTGCGGCGATCGAACTTGGTCAGGTCGAAGTCGGCCCGCATCGGAATGCGCCGCGGCGCCACGTCGGTGACGCCCTGCATGCGCAGCAGGAACGGACGCACGAACAGCAGGAAGGTGACGAAGCTCGACACCGGGTTGCCCGGCAGGCCGAGGAAGGCCGCGCTGTCGGCGACGCTGGCTGCATCGCCTGTACCGGTCGTGCCGCCGGCACCGCCGCGCGACACATGGCCGAACGCCAGCGGCTTGCCCGGCTTGATCGCGATCTGCCACAGATCCAGCCGCCCTTCGGCCTGCACCGCCGGCTTGATATGGTCCTCCTCGCCGACCGATACGCCGCCCGAGGTCAGGATCAGGTCGTGGCCTTGCGCCGCGCGCCGCAGCGTGTCGCGCGTGGCGTCGAGCGTGTCGGGCACGATGCCGAAATCGGTGACTTCGCAGCCGAGGTTTTCCAGCAGGCCGCGCAGCGTGAAACGGTTGGAGTTGTAGATCGCGCCCGGCTTGAGCGGCTCGCCCGGCATCGCCAGTTCATCGCCGGTAAAGAACACCGCCACGCGCGGGCGCCGCACCACGTCGACCTGCGCCTGGCCGACCGAGGCGGCCAGCCCCAGCGCCTGCGGCGTCAGCCGTGAGCCGGTGGGCAGGATCACCGCGCCTGCCATGATGTCCTCACCGGCGCGGCGGATCCACTCGCCAGGACCCGGCGCGTGATTGACCACGACGAAGTCGCCATCGGCCTGGCACTGCTCCTGCATCACCACCGCATCCGCGCCGGGCGGAATCAGTCCGCCGGTGAAGATGCGCGCCGCGGTGCCCGCTTCCAGCGGCACGCCGACATGGCCGGCCGGAATGCGCTGCGCGACGCGCAGGCGGGTGCCCGGCATCGGCACGTCGGCGCAGCGCAGCGCGTAGCCGTCCATCGACGTGTTGTCGGCGGGCGGGACGTCGAGCGTGCTGGCGACCGGCTGGGCCAGCACGCGGCCATTGGCCTGCAGCGTATCGACGCGTTCGCTTTCGGTGATCGGCTGCGCGCCGGCCAGCAGCGCATCGAGCGCCTGCGCCAACGTCAGCATCGGGGGACGATTTTCCATGCGAGGTGCGTTGTCGTCGCGGCCCGCGCAGGCGGGAACGCAATGTCCGGACAGGCC
>NZ_AMPR02000193.1:0-5755 GCF_000307735.3 Cupriavidus sp. HPC(L)
AGCAGCCGGGCCGGCTGCGGATAGTCGCGCTGCTCGAAGCCGAGCCGGCCGCGCGCGTCCGCCTCGCAGGCCTGCAGCGCCTCGGCGAAGCGCTCCGGTTTGCGCAGCGCATCGCAGCGCTCGAGCAGCCGCGTCACCGCCGCCGCGCCGAATTCGCTGGAGCGATGGATATTGCCGTGCTCGCGCGCGACCAGCACGGCGAGATCGCGGCAATCGGTCGGCACGCGCAGCCGCTTGCAGACCGCTTCGAGCAGCGCCACGCTGCGCTGCTCGTGGCCGATATGGCGCGGCAGCACGTCGGCGGGCGTGGTGCCCTTGCCCAGGTCATGGACCAGCGCCGCGAAGCGCACCGTCAGCGGTGCCCGCATCGCGGCAGCGGTATCGATCACCATCATCACGTGGACGCCGGTATCGACCTCGGGGTGATACTCGGTCCGCTGCGGCACGCCCCACAGTCTGTCCAGCTCCGGAATCAGCCGCGCCAGCGCACCGCACTCGCGCAGCACCTCGAACATCCGCGACGGGCGCGCCTCCATCAGCCCGCGCGCCAACTCCTGCCAGACGCGCTCGGCCACCAGCGCGTCGACCTCGCCGCTGTCCACCATCGACCGCATCAGCGCCAGCGTCTCCGGCGCGACGGTGAATTCGGGCAGGCGCGCGGCAAAGCGCGCCAGGCGCAGGATGCGCACCGGGTCCTCGGCGAAGGCCGGCGACACGTGGCGGAATACCCGAGCGGCCAGATCGCGCTGGCCGCCGTGCGGGTCGATCACCGGGCCGACCAGGTTGCCCTGCTCGTCCACCGCCTGCGCCATCGCGTTGATGGTCAGGTCGCGCCGGATCAGGTCGTCCTCCAGCGTGACTTCGGGCGAGCAATAGAAGGCGAAGCCCTTGTAGCCGGCGGCGGTCTTGCGCTCGGTGCGCGCCAGCGCGTATTCCTCGCGGGTGCGCGGATGCAGGAAGACCGGGAAGTCCTTGCCGACCGGCTTGAAGCCGGCCGCTTCCATCTGCGCCGGCGTCGCGCCGACGACCACGTAGTCGCGGTCCTGGCTGGGGGTGCCCAGCAACTGGTCGCGGATGGCGCCGCCGACGGCGTAGATCTGCATGGAGCTGCTTCCTCGGTCCGACGCTTCAGTGCTGGATCACGATCGCGTCGTCGCGGTCCGGCGCGGCGCGATACGGCTCGTCCGGCGCGAGGAAATCGCGCTCCTCGCGGGCCGCCGCGATCCAGCGCTGCAGCGCCGGCAGTTCCAGCACCAGATCGGCATAGGCCTTGGCGTGCTCGGGCAGGTGGATGCCATAGGTCGCGAAGCGACAGACCACCGGCGCAAAGTAGGCATCGGCGATCGAGAACGCGCCGAACAGGAACGGGCCGCCGTTGCCGAAGCGCTCGCGCGCCTGCTGCCACAGCTGCACGATGCGGTCGATATCGCGCTGCACCGCGACGTTCCAGCCCATGCCGGGCAGCATCGCGCTCAGGTTCATCGGCAGCTGGCTGCGCAGATTGCCGAAGCCGGCGTGCATCTCGGCGCAGATCGAGCGCGCGAAGGCCCGCGCGGCCGGGTCCCGCGGCCACAGCTGCTTGTCGGGGAATCGCTCGGCCAGGTATTCGACGACCGCCAGCGAGTCCCAGACCACGATATCGCCGTCGATCAGCGCCGGCACCTTGTTGGCCGGCGCATAACGGCCGATCTCCTCGGCGAAGCTCGGCGTGAACAGGCGCACTGGCACTTCCTCGAATGGAATGCCGGCGTGCGCCATCACCAGCCAGGGACGCAACGACCAGGAGGAATAGTTCTTGTTGCCGATGACGAGCTTCATTTGGGAGTCCTTGGAGAGGGAGAGAGCGAGGCGAGCGCGATCGGTGGCATGCGGGAAAGACCGGAAAGACAGGAAAGCGGTATGGCTGACCACTCTGCGCTTCAGGCCGAACATTGTAGCCAGCGGCTCCGGGCCGGACCAAACGAATTGGGCTCGCAAGGAGTGTCAATCTGGGTCACATACGAGCGCATCGGGTCCGCTGCCCTCTCCCGCAAGCGGGAGAGGGGAGCCGTCCGCCCGCAAGGGGGTGAGAAACCCTCTGTTGGTTTCTCTTCCTCTCCCGCAAGCGGCAGTGGGAGCCGCCTGCCGGTTTTCTCCCTCTCCCGCTTGCGGGAGAGGGCCGGGGAGAGGGCAGCTCCCACCCCACCTTCACCGCCGATGCACGCTCGAGCGCAACGCCTCCAGCCGCGTCTCCCTGCCACCGGACAGCGCCTCGGTCATCACCGCCTCCAGGCTGGTCGGATGCACGCCGAGCTCGGGCGCCATCGGGCCGCTCAGCACATTGTCCAGCCGCATCGAATCGAGGTTGTCGCGCGACATCACCGGGCCGCCCGGCATATGTTCGAGCACGGCCGCCTGCAGGCGTGCCAGCGCGTCGGGCAGCGGCAGTACCGGGCGCGGATGGCCGGAGGCCTCGCCGGCAAAGCGCACCAGTTCCTCCAGCGTATAGACCTGCGGGCCGCCGAGTTCGTAGCAGCGGCCGATCGTGGCCGGGGTCGCCATCGCATTGACCATCGCCTGCGCGACGTCCTGCACGAACACCGGCTGAAAGCGCGCCTGCGCGCAGGCCAGTGGCACCACGGGCGCGAGCCGCTGCATGCTGGCGAACAGGTTGAGGAAATGATCGTCGGGGCCGAACACCACCGAGGGGCGGAAGATCGTCCAGTCCAGCCCGCTCTCGCGCACCGCGCGCTCGCCGTCGCCCTTGCTGCGCAGATACATCGACGGGCCCGCGCTGTCGGCGCCGAGCGCGCTCATATGCAGCAGCCGGCGAACGCCGGTGCGCCGCATCGATTCGATCAGCCGGCGTGGCAGTTCGACATGGGCGGCGGCAAACCCTGCCCCGTAAGGGTCGCCGCGCCCGCCGTGCAGCACGCCGACCAGATTGACGACGATGCCCTCGATGCCCAGCGATCCGATCGCGCTGTCGAGCGCCGCCTCGTCGGCGACATCGAGCACCGCGATCTCGACCCGCGGCAGCGCCAGCAGATCGCGCGCATTGTCCTCGTTGCGCGTGGCCACCACGATCCGTTCGGGATCCATCGGCGGGATGACCACCGTCGCGTGTTCGAGCGGCGCGTTGCTGCGGTTTGCCACGCCCGACAGGCGCGCGACCAGATGACTGCCGATAAAGCCCGAACCGCCGATCACCAGCACATTGCTCGTCAGCATGATGTCCTCCGTGGCACGGTGGCCGCGGCACGGCTGCCGCGGCGGGTTTCGACCCAGCGTTCGATGCTGCGTCAAGCAGCGGCGGACATCTCGCCCCGGGGCACCCCGTCGGCGCACCCGCGGGGCGCCGTCACGGCCCCGTCAGGGCAGGCTGGTGGTGGTGACCTGCGACGGCACCACCGTGCCCAGCCGCGCCTTCAGCGACTGCGGATGCCCGTGCATCAATGCAGCATAGTACGTGGCGTTGGAGAGCACATTCTTGACGTAGGTTCGCGTCTCCGTGAACGGAATGGTCTCGGCGAAGATCGCCCCCTCGACCGGCCGCGACAGGCTGGTGCGCCAGCTCTTGGGCCGGCCCGGGCCGGCGTTGTACGCGGCCGACGCCAGCGTCTGCGAGCTGTCCAGGTCGGTCAGCACCATGCTCATGTAGCTGGTGCCGAGCAGGATGTTGACATTCGGATCGCTCATCATCGACGGCGTGAAGTCCGTCATGCCGATCTTGCGGGCCACGTACTTCGCGGTGGCCGGCATCACCTGCATCAGGCCGTGCGCGCCGGCGGACGAGCGCGCGTTCATGATGAAGCGCGACTCCTGCCGGATGATGCCGTAGGCCCACGCCATGTCGAGGCCCGCCTGATCGGTGGCGCGCTGCATGATGTCGCGGAACGGCATCAGGAAGCGCAACGAGAAGTCGTGCTGCGCCTGGGTGCGGTCGGCCGTGTTGACGGTGCGGTCCAGCAGCGAGATGCGGCGCGCGTACTCCGCCGCGGCCAGCAGCTCGCGGTCGCTCATGCCGCGCAGCTCCCAGTTCCATTCGCGGTTGCCCTCGAAGCGCAGGTCCATGTCGTAGAACGCCTTGGCGCGCTGGAAGCCGGGGCGCGTGCGCATCGCCATCGCCTCGGCATCGCTGACCTGGGTACGCGCCGGCAGCGTGATGCGCTGGCCCAGTTCCTCGCTGGCGAGCTGCCCGTAGAAATTGAAGCCGCTGGCGATCGACTGGTACTGCTGGCGGGCCTCGTCGTTGCGGCCCGCTTCGGCCAGCGCGCGGCCGAGCCAGTAGGTCCAGGCCGGATCCTTGGTGCGCAATTCGGGGCGCATCGATTCGATCGCCAGCCGCACCAGCTTCCAGTCGCCCTGGCGCAGCGCCGCGCGCACGCGCCACTCCTGCGTCTCGGTCGACAGCCACTGGTTGCCGCCCAGTTCGACCTGACGGCGGAAGTAGCCGGCCGCATCGGGCAGCAGCTTCTTGGCGGCGAACTGGCCGACCACGCCCCAGCCCGCGCCCTGCTCGTCGCGCGACAGGCTGCCGGAGCTGGCGGTCAGGTAGGCGGCGGCCTGCGCCGGATCGCTGCGCGCCATCTTGACCACCATGGCCAGCGTATCGCCGTCCACGGGGACGTCCGGCACGGTGGCGGCGATGCGCCCGGCCAGCGTGGTGTAGTTCTGCTCCAGCGCGGTGCGGGCCTGGAAGGCGACGTCCGCGCGCGTGATCTGGCGGCTCTGGTACAGATAGCCGATCAGGTCGACGCAGCCCTCGCCATAGTTCTTCGGCTCGGTCAGCAGCGCACGGGCCTCGGCGGCGACGTTCTGCCCCTTCAGCGCGCGCGACAGCAACGCATAGCACTCGACCTGGGTATCGTCCTTCAGCACGAACTGCGGATACTGCGCGTCGAAGTTGGCCCAGTCGCGCCGCTTGCCGAGCACCAGCAGCCAGTCGTTGCGCATGCGGTCGGCGATCGCCTCGCCCTGGTAGCGCTGCAGGAAGGCGCGCACCTCGTCGTCGGGCGCGTCGATGCGCGCCAGGCCGCTGGCATCGAACAGCTGCGGCTTGATGCGGAAGTATTCGACGTAGGAGGGCACCGGGTAGTCGACCAGCGTGGCCGAGATCGCATAGGCGCGCGCCACGTCGTTCTTGCGGGCGGCTTCGCGCAGCGCCCGGAAGGCGTCGTCCGGATTGCCCGGGATCATCGTCGATGCGGCGCCCTGTCCGTTCGACGATACCGTGCGCTTCTGCGCGGCGGCCGGTGTTGCCAGCAGCGTCAAGCTCAAGGCGGTGGCGATCGCGGTCAATGCGAACTGTCCCGCACGCTGCCGATATACTCCGTTGCGCATCCTGTCTTTCCTTGTTGTGGCGGCCCGGCCGGCGCTGGATGTGGCTGCCGAACCGCTTGAAAACCAATAGTCCGCGGACATTATCACACGCGCTTCTCACCGGCCGATCCGGGACTAACGCCCTGCTTCGGCACGTAATTCTCCCGCTCATGGCCAACGCACCGACCGGTCCGCTCGATCCCTCGCCCTCGTCCGCGCAACCGTCTTCGCCGTCCGGCGATCCCGCCGCTGATCCGGTGACCGAACGCCGGGCGCTGCGGGCTGCTCTGCTGGCACGCCGCGCCAGCCTGCCGCAGCGGCAGCGGCTGGACGCGCGCATCGAGGCCGAGCTGGCCGCGCTGCTCGACTGGTTGCCGGTGCGTTGCCTGGGGTTCTACTGGCCGATCCAGCAGGAATTCGACGCGTGCGGCCTGGTGGCGCGCTGGCTCGCGGC
>NZ_AMPR02000192.1:0-5773 GCF_000307735.3 Cupriavidus sp. HPC(L)
AGGGCCCACGGCCCGCGGGGCCCCGGCCGCACGCGGCGGTCCGCTTGGGCCCGGCGGTCCGGTCGAGCGCGCGGCGCCATTGGGCACCGCGCACTGCACGGCTGTCAAGTCGACAGCCTGGCGCCGGCCCTGCCGCGTTATTGCTGCGGCTTGAAGTTGTGCGCGTAGGTCCGTTCGTCGGTCCGCGGCACGTAGGTGATGCCCTTCTGCGTGGCCCAGGTGGTCACCTGTTGATGGATCGGGATGATGCCGCCATCGTTGATCGCGATCGCGGTCGCCTCCTGCAGCAGCTTCGAGCGCTCGCCGTCGTCGACCGTCGACAGCGCCTTCTCCAGTACCGCGTCCATCTTCGGATTGCAGTACTCGCCCCAGTTCGTGGTGCCAAAGCCCTTCTTGGCATCCTCGCACGCCAGCAGCGCGCGCAGCGGCGAGCTGACCTCGCCGGTCTGCGCGCCCCAGCCCAGCAGGCCGAACGACCACTCGTGCTTGATGCCCTTGGACGAGTACGTCGCCATCGGCATGCCTTCGACGCGCGTGGCAATGCCGATCCGCGTCAGGTTCTGCGCGATGGTCTGCGCGATCTTCTCGTCGTTGACGTAGCGGTTGTTCGGCGTATGCAGCGTCACGCCGAAGCCGTTCGGGTAGCCGGCGTCGGCCAGCAGCTTCTTGGCGCCCTCGGGGTCGTACTTGACGGTCTTCAGGTTCGGGTTATGGCCGAACAGCGTCGCCGGCACCAGGTTGTTGGTCGGCTCGGACAGCCCCTCCATCAGCCGGTCCTTGATGCCCTGGCGATTGATGGCCATGCTGATGGCATTGCGCACGCGCGCATCCTTCAGCGGGTTCTTGTCCATCGGCTGGCCGTCCTTGCTGGTGACGTACGGCGACTTGTCGCGCTTGGCATCGAAATACAGGTAGATCACGCGGTGCGAGATCTTCGAGAAGAACGACAGCTTCGGGTTCTTGCGCACCTGCGGAAGATCCGGCGTCGGCACGTTCTCGATCGCCTGCACGTCGCCGGACAGCAGCGCGGCAAGACGCGTGGCGGGGTTCGGAATGAAGCGCAGCGTCACCTTGTCCCACGCCGGCTTCGGACCCCAGTAGTCGGGGTTGCGCGTCAGTTCGACCCGGTCGTCGCGCGCATAGCTGACGAACTTGAACGGGCCGGTGCCGACCATGCCCTTGCCTTGGGCGAAGTCGTCGGAGTTCAGGCCCTGCGTGGCCTTCTTCTGCACGATGAAGATCGAGGTCAGGTCGTTCAGCACCAGCGGATAGGGCTGCGCGGTGATCAGCTGGATCGTGTTCGGATCGATGACCTTCTTGGCGACGATGGCCTTGGTATAGACGTCGAACTTGCCCGGGCTGTTCTGGATCGTCGCGGGCCGGTCCAGCGACCACAGGATGTCCTCGGCGGTCAGCGGCGAGCCGTCATGGAACTTGACGCCCTTGCGGATCTTGAACTCCCAGGTGGTCTCGTTGACCAGCTTCCACGACTCGGCCAGGCCCGGAATGATGCGGCTGTCCGCGTCCATCTTGATCAGGCTGTCGAAGATGTGCTCCGACACGTTGATGTTCGAGAACAGGTTGTAGAAGTGCGGGTCCATCGAGGTGGGCGGCGAGCTCATGGCCAGCTTGAAATCGGCTGCCAGTGCCTGACCGCCGGCACCGAAGCTGATGGCTGCGGCGAGCAGGGCGGTTGCAAGTGCCTTCTGGTGGTGGCGTAGCGGCATCGAGCGATTCTCCCGAAAAGTGGGGGCAACTATAACGAGCGGCCTGTGACCGTCGCAAGCTGCGACGCCGCAAATTGGTGCAGGCGTCGTGATACTCGCGGGGCCCGGCTCGCGGACGCGGTACGGCAAGCATTAACTGTTCCAGTAGAGAAGCACCGGCGGCAATGCGGGGAAACCCACCTCCGGGCGCAACGGTGGCGAATGCCGACGGCAAATCGCGCGGTATATTGGGCGGCATATAGGGGAAATCTCCTGGGGGGAAACCTCGCGCCTTGGCCCTTCATGGTGGCCGCTGGTGTTGACCCTTGGTTTCGGCGCCGGTTTTGGCGCATTCCGGCGGGGCGTCGTATGATCCGGTTGTTTCACCCCCTGCGGTTTCCCCATTCCGTATTGCCGACCCGGTGTTTCTCCCCGGGTCATTACCTTCTCGTTTTCATCACCGCTTACCGCTGCTGCCACGGCCATGACCCTGATCCCCGAAATCCTCCAGGCGCAAGACGAGATCCGTTCGATCCGCCGCGATATTCACGCTCATCCGGAATTGCGATTCGAGGAGCAGCGCACCGCCGACGTGGTTGCGCGCACGCTGACCGACTGGGGCATCGAGGTCCATCGGGGCCTGGGCAAGACCGGCCTGGTCGGCGTGATCCGCAACGGCAGCAGCGCGCGCAGCATCGGACTGCGCGCCGACATGGACGCGCTGCCGCTGCAGGAGGCCAACACCTTCGGCCACCGCTCGCAATACGAGGGCAAGATGCATGCGTGCGGACACGATGGCCATACCGCGATGCTGCTCGGCGCCGCCCGCTACCTGGCGCGGCATCGCAACTTCGACGGCACCGTCCATCTGATCTTCCAGCCGGCCGAGGAAGGCGGCGGCGGCGCGCGCGAGATGATTCGCGACGGCCTGTTCGAGCGCTTCCCGTGCGACGCGGTGTTCGGCATGCACAACTGGCCCGGCATGCCGGCCGGTTCGTTCGGCACCTGCCCCGGCCCGCTGATGGCGTCGAGCAACGAGTTCCGCATCGTCGTGCGCGGCAAGGGCGCGCATGCCGCGATGCCGCATAACGGCAACGACCCGGTCTTCACCGCGGCCCAGATCGTCGGCGCGCTGCAGGGCATCATCACCCGCAACAAGCGGCCGATCGACGCGGCGGTGATCTCGGTCACGCAGTTCCACGCCGGCGACGCCACCAATATCGTGCCCAACGAGGCATGGATCGGCGGCACCGTGCGCACCTTCACGCTGCCGGTGCTCGACCTGATCGAACGGCGCATGGAAGAGGTGGCGCGCGCCGTCGCCACGGCCTTCGACTGCACCATCGAATTCAGCTTCGACCGCAACTATCCACCGACCGTCAACAGCGCCGCCGAAGCGGCCTTCGCGGTCGAGGTCGCACGCGAGCTGGTCGGCGTCGACAACGTCGAGGCCAACGTCGAACCGACGATGGGCGCCGAGGACTTTTCCTTCATGCTGCTCGAGCGGCCCGGCTGCTATCTGTTCATCGGCAACGGCGAGGGCGGGCACCGCGAGGCGGGCCACGGCATCGGGCCCTGCATGCTGCACAACCCCAGCTACGACTTCAACGACGAGATCCTTCCAGTCGGCTCGACGTTCTTCGTCAAGCTGGTCGAGAAGTGGCTGGCGCCGGCGTGAGCGGCGAGGACATTGCCGGCGTGACTGGCACGGCCGGGCGGGCCGCGCTGCCGGCACTCGATATCGCGACCGCCAGCGCCTTCGCCCAGGTCGCGCTCGAGAACATCCTGCGGCCCTATCCCTACCGCGTCGACCACATGATGATGGGCGCCGGCGACCTGGCCGAGCCACGCACGCTGCATCCGGTCTATTTCGGCAGCTATGACTGGCACTCCAGCGTGCACATGCACTGGCTGCTGGTCCGGCTGCTGGCGCAGCGGCCCGATCTTCCCGAGGCCGGCGCGATCCGCTCGACGCTCGATATCCAGTGGCAGGCGCAGGCGGTCGCGGCCGAACTTGCCTATTTCCAGCGGCCGGGGTGCGCGACCTTCGAACGTCCCTATGGGTGGGCCTGGATCCTGCGGCTGCAGGCGGAGTTGCGCGAATTTCCCGGGGCCGACGAGCAGGTCCAGCGCTGGGCGAAGGCCTGCGAGCCGCTGGCGACCGATCTGGCCGGCCGGCTGACCGACTATCTCGATATCGCCGACTTCCCGATCCGCACCGGCACGCACGCCAACAGCGCCTTCGCGCTGGTGTTGGCGGACGGTTATGCGCGCACCGAGGGCCATCCGGCGCTGCGCCGGGCCATCGCGCGGCGCGCGCATCGCTGGTTCGGCCACGACCAGCGCTACCCGGCCCGCTATGAGCCGGGCGGCGACGAGTTCCTGTCAGGCGGCCTGATGGAGGCGGTGCTGATGCGCAGGGTGCTGGACGACTGCGCGTTCGCCGAATGGTGGGAGATGTTTGCGCCGGCGCCCAGCGATCTGGCGACCTGGCTGACGCCGGTGGTGGTCGCCGATCGCACCGATCCGAAGCTGGTGCACCTCGATGGACTGAACCTGTCGCGCGCCTGGTGCTGGCGCCTGCTGGGGCCGTCGCTGCCGGAACCGTTGCGGACCAAAGCGGCGGGCGCGTGGGCCGATCATCTGGACGCGTCGCTGGCGCAGGCGGTCAGTGGGGACTATGTCGGTACGCACTGGCTGGCTTCGTTCGCGGCGCTGGCCTTGACCGATCCCGTGCTCGCGGCGTGAGCGCCTGTTCTTCGCCGGTTGGTCTTCGCTGATCGAATTTTCGCCGATTGATTTTCGGCGATGGACCGTCGTATCGGTCTGCCCGCCGCTAATCCAGCGCGATGTCGCCATACCAGGCTTCGGCCTGGCTCTTGGTGTTATCGGTGTCCGTCATGATGCCGACCGCCAGCAGGCGGCCCGGCTCCTTGCCGAAGGCGGCGCGATAGTCGGCCCGCAGATCTCGCTCATGGCAGCGCCATTGCCTCGCGTGACGCGTGCCCGAGTCGGCCACGATCATGCGGACCCGCTCGGTATGGGGATTCGGAATGACGGTCCCTTCCGCGCGTTTCGAACCCCAGATGTACATCAACGTCGCGTAAGGCATCTCGCGGCCTGTCATCAGCCGCGCCATCTCGTCCATCAGATGGTCCTTCAGCGACAGCGTGCTCTTGTCGCCATCGAACGCCACGAACACCCGCAGCGGCGCGTCTTCGCGCGGCCCGGCGGCGTTGTCGCCGTCGGCGATGACGTCGCGGGTCTTCCAGGCCCAACGCAGCTTGCCGGGATCGCGCGGCGTCAGCGGAACATAGAGCCCCGACGCCGACCCCTCGGCGCGGGCATGCAGCACGACACGCTGGTCGACTTCGGCCAGCGCATATTGCGTCGGCGTCTTGCTGCGGTTGACGGTCCAACTGCGCCAGCCGGCCGGCAGCGATTGCTCGGGATCGGACGCGGAAAATAATGGAAGATGCGGCAACGGCGTCGGTTCGCTGTCTTCTTGCTCGCTTCCGTCGGCAACTTTCTGGAACACTCCCGCAACGCCCGTGCCGGCCGATGCTTGCGTGCGCAGCGTTCTGGCGGTGGAGGAAGCGGCGAGCCGCTTATGAAAGCCGCGGCAGTCGGTCGCGGCGATCTTGATCGATGGCTTCGCCGACGGCGCGCGGGCCGCTGAGTCGATCGGTGGCGATGAAGAGGTCGAACATGCCGCCAATGCGGCGGTCAGCACACAAACTGCGGCTGCAACCGCGGGCCTGCGCAGGTCCATGCCGATGATTCCGGGCCTGTTTGCGGCCATCCCTCTCTCCCGAACTTCCGATCGCCGGGCGCTGGGTCGACCGCGGCTCCGATTACATGACGCCGGCCTGCCATGCCCTGAAACAGGGCGGGTGCCAACGCCGAGCGACACCATAGCAGAGCCCGTTCGGGCGCGGAACCGGTGACTTCACCTTGGCGGCCAATCTGTTGTATTCCGTCTGCGGGCCGGGGCACACAATGTCGTTCTATTTCGGCCTGCCGCAAAGCAAAACGCCCCAGACCTGTTGGGATCTGGGGCGTTTTTC
>NZ_AMPR02000191.1:0-5794 GCF_000307735.3 Cupriavidus sp. HPC(L)
GCGACGCTGGAGGCGGCGCGGGGCTGCAACGGCGGCAACGGCGGCAGCGGCGGCAGCGGCGGCGGCAGCGGCGGCACGAACTGAGCGCGGCGGGTATCATCGTTCGATCGCGCCTTGCCGCTCATCCCAACGGGTAAGCATCCATGGAAGATCGAACCGAAATCGCCACGCTCGGTGGCGGCTGCTTCTGGTGCCTGGAGGCGGTCTATCAGCAGGTCGAAGGCGTGACCGCGGTGGAGTCCGGCTATACCGGCGGCCATGTCGACGATCCAAGCTACGAGCAGGTCTGCAGCGGGGATACCGGCCACGCGGAAGTGGTGCGGGTGTCGTTCGACCCGTCGGTGATCTCCTATCGCGAGATCCTGGAGATCTTCTTCGCGATCCACGATCCGACCACGCTCAATCGCCAGGGGAACGACGTCGGCACGCAGTACCGCTCGGTGATCTACACCCACTCGGACGCGCAGCGTGACACCGCGCAGCAGGTGAAGGCCGACATCGCCGCGCAAGAGCTGTACGACGGCCCGCTGGTCACGCAGATCGAGCCGGCGCAGCGCTACTGGCGCGCCGAGGCCTATCACCAGAACTACTACCGCAATCATCCGGAGCAGGGCTATTGCGCCTTCGTGATCTCGCCGAAGGTCGCGAAATTCCGCAAGAGCTTCGCGCACCGGTTGCGCGCGCAGTAGGCAGGCAGCAAGCGCGGCAATCGCAGCCACCACGGCAGCCGCGGGACGCTAGACGCCCAGCCGCTGTGCGATCGCCTCGGCCAGCCGCGCCAGCGTCAGCGGCGCGCAGCCCTCGGCGTTGTTGCTGACGATCAGATAGGCCGGCTGCCCGGCCTGCAGCGTGCGCACGGCCAGGTCGGCCGCGGCCGCCAGCGTCTGCGGATCGAGCACGTGCAGCCGGTCGAACGGCTCGAATGCCGCCTCGGCCTGCTCGTAGCCATAGCCCTGATGCAGCAGCCAGCGCAGCACCAAAGGCCCCGGTTCGCCCTCGTCGCGCAGTGCCTGCGCCGGGGCCTGGCGCGCCAGTGGCGGCATGCGGTCGCGCGCCGAGCAGCCCAAACGCACGCCGTGCGCGCGCAGCAGCTTGATGAAGCGCGGTGTCAGCAGTTCGGGATCACGCAGCTCGACCGCATAGCAGGCGTTCGGCGTCTGCGCCGGGTCGAGCGCGGGCAGGGCCGACAGGAAGGCGTCGAGGCGCGACAGGAAGCCGGCGGCATCGGCCGCCATCGCGCGCAGCGGCGACAGCTGGAACAGCAGCGGCCCGCATTTGGCGCCCAGCCCCGCGGTGGCCGGCGTAATGAAATCGCGGATCGCGATCTCGACATCGAGGAATGCCGCATTGGCGAGCCGGCCGGCGCCATTGCTGGCGCGCAGCCACGGATCGCAGACGCTGGCGGGCGCCTTGACCAGGAAACGGAAATCGTCGGGCACCTGGGCCGCGTAGGCCAGATAGTCGGCCAGCGGAATCGGCGCGTAGAAGCCGCGGTCCACGCCGGCCGCGCGCAGCAGCGGGTGGGCGGCATAGGCGGCGAGGCCCTTGCGCGACAGCAGGCTGTCGCTGTAGTCGCCGTCGTAGACCAGGCCCTTCCAGCCCGGATAGGACCAGGTCGAGGTACCGAGGTAGAGGTGGCGGGGCAGCCGGGCGGCCAGCGCCGTCAGTTCGGCGGAGGCAGCGACCGGCTGGACCGTCTTGCCGCGGCGAACACGCTGGGTCCCCGCTTTCGTGGGGACGACACCTCCATCCTGCGCGGCGTCGTCCCCGCGCAGGCGGGGACCCAGTGACTTTTCCGTTGGTGCCGTTGAAGCGGGCGGCAGGCCGCCAAACAAATCGTCAATCAAGCGTCTTGTCGTAGATGTAGTGGCGCGACCAGGGCAGCGTGTTCGACGGCTGGGTGGCCTTGTGGCAGACCACCTGGTAGATCGACATCTTCTCGCTGTCGAAGGCCTGCGCGCAGCCGGCCAGATAGACGCGCCAGATGCGGTATTTCTTCTCGCCGACCATCGCGCGGATGGTCTCGCCATGCGTCTCGAAGTTGTCGGCCCAGTGCCGCAGCGTCTGCGCATAATGCCGGCGCAGCAGCTCGACGTCGTAGGCCTCGAGGCCGCCCTTGGCCAGCGTATGCAGCACCATGCCGATATGCGGCAGCTCGCCCTGCGGGAACACGTAGCGGTCCATGAATTGCGCGCCGTCCATCGGCACCTTGCCGCTGTCCGGGTCGGGCGACGTGATGCCGTGGTTCATTGCGATGCCGTCGTCGGCCAGCAGCTCGCACATGCGGCTGAAGTAGGTGACCAGGTTTTCCTTGCCGACGTGTTCGAACATGCCGACGCTGGTGATGCGGTCGAAGGTACCGGTGACGTCACGGTAGTCCTGCAGCCGGATTTCGATCTGGTCCTGCAGTCCGGCCTGCCTGACCCGTTCGGTCGCCAGCGCGAACTGATTCTCCGACAGCGTGATGCCGACGCAGCGCGCGCCGAACTTCTGCGCGGCGCGCAGCACCAGCGCGCCCCAGCCGCACCCGATGTCCAGCAGCGTCTGGCCCGGCTGCACGCGGATCTTGGTCAGGATGTGGTCGATCTTCTTCAGCTGCGCGGTGGCCAGGTCCTCGGTGCCGTGCTCGAAGTACGCGCACGAGTAGACCATGTTCGGGTCCAGCCACAGCTTGTAGAAGTCGTTCGAGACGTCGTAGTGGTATTCGATCGACGCCTTGTCTTCCTGCTTGGTATGGGTGAAGCGTTGCGCGACGCGGGCCAGCGTGCTGCCGGCCAGTTGCGTGGTCGCGCGGGAGAAGCCGTAGCCGACCGCGATGATGTCGGCGAGCTTGCCCTCCAGATCGATCTTCTGCTGGACGTAGGCCTCGCCCAGGTTGTCCAGCGTCGGCGTCAGCAGCAGCGGCAGCGCGCCGGCCTCGCGCACCGTCAGCGTGACGGCCGGTTGTTCGAAGTTGCCCAGCGCGTATTCGTGGCCATTCCAGAGCCGCAGCTTGACGGGCAGGTTGGCCTTGTCGCGCAGTTCCGCGACCCAGCGCTCCAGTTGCGTGTCCAGTGCTTGCTTGAAAAACATGCGGCTTTCCTCCTGATGAATGGCGGCATATTTCCGAACGAACAGCTGTGGGCGGCCCCGCTTTCGGATATATCAAGCTGTGCCATACCCAACGCCAGAACACGCTGCCCGGTGCGTCTGGCGTTTCACTTTATACGCCAAACCACACCGGTGTGCAGTGCACTGCCTGAACCCCATGTCGATGTCAGGGGCAAACCAGGCACAACGGCGCGCCGGTCAGGACGATCACGGCGACAGGCGCGCGATGCGCCAGCTGCCGTCGGGCTGGCGCAGATAAGCGATGCGATCGTGCAGCCGCGACGGGCGGCCCTGCCAGAATTCGACGCGCGTCGGCGCCACGCGATAGCCGCCCCAATGCGGCGGCCGCGGCGGGTTCTCGCCGAAGCGCTGGCGGAACTCGGCCTCGCGCTGTTCCAGCAACGCGCGGTCGGCCACTTCCTGGCTCTGCGCCGACGCCCAGGCGCCGATGCGCGAGCCCAGCGGCCGCGAGGCAAAGTAGGCATCGCTCTCGGCCTCGCTGACCTTTTCGACGACGCCTTCGATGCGGACCTGCCGTTCGAGCTGAACCCAGTGGAACAGCAGCGCGGCGCGCGGGTTGACCGCGAGGTCCAGCCCCTTGCGGCTCTCGTAATTGGTGAAGAAGGTGAAGCCGCGCTCGTCGATGCCCTTGAGCAGCACGATGCGGGCCGACGGCTGGCCGCTTGCATCGACGGTGGCCAGTGTCATCGCATTGGGCTCGGGCAGCTTGGCGGTCAGCGCTTCCTCGAACCAGCGTTCGAATTGCGCGATGGGTTGTGGCGCGACATCGGCTTCGGTGAGGGAACCGAGCACATAGGTACGGCGGAGATCGGCGAGTTGCGTCATGGCGGGAAGGGCAGCGGCACGGCCGCGGAGGGAATGGCTGAAAATCGCTGAACGGTCTCCGATAGCGTTGGCACACCTGCTTGCGCGCGGCCGATATGCGGATCCGGATGCCTGGAGTATAGCGAAGGCATCCCGGCCCGCGAGCCGCCTGCCGACAGAGAACGGCCTCAGGCGGCGGGCGGCGGCAGCTTGCGCGACTGTCCGCGCGAATAGTAGCCGGCCACGCCCATCGCGCCGGCCATCGACAGGAAGATCGGCAGCATGCCCAGCGCGGTGCCCACCACGCCGAAGGTCAGCGGCCAGACCACCTGGCTGGTGTTCAGCACGGCCGAGCGCAGGCCCAGCGCCTCGCCGGCGCGGCCGGACGGCGAGGCGCTATGCAGGATGTTCATCACGTTCGGCTGCGCGCTGCCGAGCGCCAGGCCGAGCACGAACGCCAGGCAGCACATCAGCCAGAACGTGGAGACGAACGGGTAGAGCAGGTAGGCGATGCCGCCGACCAGCAGCGCGCCGCGGATGATCTTCCATTCCGAAAGATGGCGCGTGACCAGCGGCATCGCGATGCGGATCGCCAGCGTGGCGATCGCGAAGGCGCCGAGCACCCAGCCGATCGACGACGGCGACAGGCCGACGCGCGTGCCCTGGATCGGAATCAGGAAGGCATGCAGATCCCAGGCGGCGGACAGCACCGCGCTGGCGACGAAGACCGCGCGCAACTCGGGCACCATCAGCAGATCGAGCGCCGAGCCGCGGCCGCCGTCGAGCGTGGCCTGGCGTGCCGCGCCGGCGCCCTGCGCGGGCAGGCGGTCGTGCACCAGCCGCAGGCCGATCTGGCCGATCAGCGCGACGCCGACCAGCAGCAGGAAGGCGGGGCGATAGCCGGCGTGCTCGATCACGTAGCCGACCACCACCGGGCCGAGCGTGCCCGACACCGACAGGCCCAACGCGTGCCAGGTGTAATTGCGCAGCCGGGTCTCGTCGGTCGACAGCTGGCCGATCAGCAGCTGCATCGCGACCTGGACCAGCATGAAGCCGACGCCGATCAGCGCGCACGACAGGTACAGCGCGGCAATGCTCGGCCAGATCGCCGGCAACAGCGTGCCGCCGACCACCATCAGCGAGCCCGCGGTCATCGGCCGGCGCGGCCCGATCTGGTCGATGCGGCGCCCGGCGCGGATCGCCAGCAGCATCGGCAGCAGCGCGTACAGCGACATCAGCAGGCCGAGCGTGATGGTCGAGGCCTTCAGCGAAATGGCGAACAGGGAAACGACGACGCGGCTGGCGTTGAACGCCACGTGGTTGCACACCGTCAGCGCGATCAGAACACTGATCGGCATGGCGGCGGCGGGATACGGCGTCATTCGTGCAGGGACCGGGAAGCGGAGGGTGGAACGAAGGACCGGAAAGACCGGAAGACGGGAACAACCCGAAAAAAGACGAACGGGGGGCGGCATGCGCCGCGCCCCGCAACAGACCGCGCCCTGGGGCGCCATCTGCAAATTGCCATCCGTTTACAGCGTGGTGTTGTGCATCGAGCCGCCGCTACCGCCTAGCGTCTCCATGTAAATGGCCATTTAATTATCGGACGCTTGTTGACAGCGTGCAACGGTCTTTTAGGTTTTGGTGCAAAGAAAGGGGGCGTGCGTCCGGGAGTGTTGCGCTGGAGCATCGGTGGCCGATGCTCCAGCGCTGCGAAGTGGAGCGGGCAGCCCGTCAGCCGCCTTGATACATCGGCGATCTGTTGGGTCCAGGCGACGGTGCGGCCGGTGCGGTTGGGTTTTGGCGACGCGGATCGGCCTCGTTGGCTCCGGCCGGCGGCTGGGCGCCGGGCGCCGACGCCGGCGCGCGGCGATCGCGG
>NZ_AMPR02000190.1:0-33508 GCF_000307735.3 Cupriavidus sp. HPC(L)
AAAGCGGCGCGAGCAGCGTGCCCGCCAGCGCGGCGATCTGGTCGGCGACAAGCTGCCGCTGGTCAGCGCCGACAAGCTGACGCTGGACGGCCTGCGTTTCGCCCTGGCCGCGCAGTCGCTGCAGGTCGCGCAGATCGGCCTGAGCCACCCGCAATTTGCCGCGGTGCGCGACCATCGCGGCGAGCTGGTCGAGGCCTCGCGCATCTGGGTGGCGCAGTCGCGCGCCGCCAGCGCGAACCGCGCGCAGCCCGCGCCGAAGACGAGCACCCCCGCGGCACCCGCCAAACCGTGGCAGGTCGAAGTCGGCAGCCTCGCGATCGACGGCGGCAAGTTGCGCCTGACCGACTACCAGCCGGCCGCGGCCAACGGCAATCGCCCCGTGGTCCATCAGTTGCGCGGTATCGACGTCAAGACCGGCGCCGTTCGCTGGCCGCTGCCTGCCACGCCGATCGCGCTGAAGGCCAAGGTCGAGTCTGGCCGCCGCGGCGTGCTGTCGCTGGACGGCACCGTGCAGCCCACGCTGCCGGCGCTGCAGATGCGCGTCGATGCGAAGCAGCTGGACCTGACGCCATTCCAGCCTTATCTCGCCGATCGCTTCAACGCGGCGCTGCGCGCCGGCAATGCCACCGTCAACGGCAATCTCGCGGTGGCCGTGCCGAGCGGCAAGCCGGTGGCCGCGACCTTCGCCGGCACCGCGCAGCTGAGCAATGTGCGTACGGTCGACCGCGTCAACGGCGAGGACTTTATCCGCTGGCGCTCGCTGGGACTCAGTGGCATCGACTTCCGCATGGACGACAGCAAGGGCCCGTTGCGGCTGGCGCTGGGCCAGATCGCGCTGAACGACTTCTATGCGCGCGTGATCCTGAACGCGAACGGCCGGCTGAATCTGCAGGACGTGGTCTCCGGCGGCGCCCAGCAGGGCCAGCCGGCGCCGACCACCAGCCTGACGCAGGCCAGCACCGCACCGGCACCGGCCAGCGCGCCGCAGGCCCAGTCCGCCTCGGCCACTGTTGCTGCCAGCGCCTCCGCGCCGGCCGCGCCTTCGACCAAGGGCACCGCGGCCGGTCCGCAGATCCGCATCGGCGGCGTCAAGATCGACAAGGGCAACATCAACTTCTCGGACTTCTTCGTCAAGCCGAACTACACCGCCAACCTGACCGGCATGCACGGCTCGATCTCGAAGGTGTCGACCGGCGATCCGGCACCGGCCGATCTGGTGCTCGAAGGCCGGCTCGACGACGATGCGCCCGTGACGATCGGCGGCAAGCTGAACCCGCTCGGCGAGCAGCTCTACCTCGATATCGCCGCGAAGGCTGCCGGCGTCGAGCTGACGCGCCTGACGCCGTACGCCACCAAGTACGCCGGCTATCCGATCACCAAGGGCAAGATGACGGTCGACGTCGCCTACAAGATCGAGAACGGCCAACTGAACGCCAGCAACCATCTGTTCCTGGACCAGCTGACGTTCGGCGACAAGGTCGACAGCCCGACCGCGACCAAGCTGCCGGTGCTGCTGGCGGTCTCGCTGCTGAAGGACCGCAATGGCGTGATCGACGTCAACCTGCCGGTATCGGGTTCGTTGTCGGACCCCGAGTTCAGCATCGGCGGCGTGATCATGCGCGTGATCGTCAACCTGCTGACCAAGGCCATCACCTCGCCGTTCTCGCTGATCGCCTCGGCCTTCGGCGGCGGCGACGAACTCGGCTATGTCGAGTTCGCACCCGGTTCGGCGAATCTGACCGACGCCGGGCGCAGGAAGGTCGAGACGCTGGGCAAGGCGCTGAACGATCGGCCGGGCCTGCGGCTGGAGATCACCGGCCGCATCGATCCGGCCACCGACGCTGCCGGCGCGCGCCGCGCCTGGCTCGACGAGCAGGTGGCCGAGCAGAAGGTGCGCGAACTGCGGCAATCGGCGCGCGAGCAGCGCGCGGCCGATGACGAGGACGGCGAGCAGGGCGCCAAGGTCACCGTCAGCCCGCAGGAGTACCCGAAGTACCTGGAAGCGGTCTACCGCCGCTCGTCGATCAAGAAGCCGCGCAACCTGATCGGCATGGCCAAGTCGCTGCCAACCGCGGAGATGGAAGCGCTGCTGCTGCAGAACGCGCCGGTCACCGACTCGGGCCTGCGGCAGCTGGCCGAGCGGCGTGCGCTGACGGTCAAGCAGGCGCTCGAGCGCGAGGGCAAGGTGCCCGAAGCGCGCCTGTTCCTGACCGCGCCGAAGCTCGATACCGACGGCATCAGGGACAAGGGCTCGCCGAATCGCGTGGACTTCACGATCCGGCAGTAGTGGCGCCGGCGCGCCGGTGCACCAGCCGCACGTCGCGAATCACCATGCGATCGCGCGGCAGCGCCGGCAGCCGGCCGAAGTCCAGCGTCAGGTCCTGCTCCGGCACCGTATAGCGCAGCCCGCGCAGCAGGAACAGGACCGCCTGCTTCATCAGCGCGACGGTGATGCCCTCGCCGGGACAGCGATGATGATCGGCGGCCTGCGCGCCGCCCTGAGGGATGAAGTTGAACGGCGTCGGCGCGCGGGCCAGGAAGCGCTCCGGCGCGAACGTCTCCGGGTCGTCCCAGCTCCGGGGATCGCGGTTGGTGCCATACAGGTCCAGCATTGCGCGCCGGCCGCGCGCAAAGCGATAGCCCTTCCATTCGAAATCGTCCCGCACCCGCGCCACCACCGCCGGAAAGAACGGATACCAGCGGCGCACCTCCTGCACGAAGGCATCGAGATAGGCCGGATCGCCCTGCTGCAGGCGCTCGCGGCATGCCGGATACAGGTGCAGCGCGTGCGCGACGAACACGATGAAGACCGAGACGGCCACGGTCGGCCGCAGCAGGTTCGCCAGTTCCACGGCGGCGATGCGCGGCGGCAGCAGCTGGCCGTCTGCATCGTGGTGCCACGCCACCGTATGCATCGGCGTGTGCTCGAGAATCTCGAACTGACCGGCCCGTGCCTGGTCGATCAGCCGCGACAGCCAGGCCTCGACCCGGTCGCGCGCGCGCCGCGAGCGGAAATGGCCAAGGCCCGGCGCGGCGGCCTGGTCGAACAGCGCGGTCAGCTGCCGGCAGCGCGGCTCGACCTCATGCTCGCGCAACGGCACGCTGGCCCAACTGCAGACAGCCCGGGTCAGCAGCGGATGCAGCGCGTCGTATAGCGCCACTGGCTGGCCATCGGACCACGACCGCGCGGACAGCAGCCATTGCTGCGCGACCGCGTCGCACAACGAGGCAATGCGCTCGGGCGCGGTCGCATGCATGAACAACGCTTTGCGCATCCGGTGCGCGTCGCCGTCGAGCGTCTGCACGCCGCCCTTGCCGAACAGCGTCGCGCGCACCGGCTCGGGCGCCGCCCCGCCACGCTGGAAACGCTGCGAATCGTAGAACAGTGCGGCCGCCTCGGGCCCGGTCATGCACAGCGTGCGGCGCAGCAGCACGCGGGTTTCGAAGACGTCGGATTGCAGCGCGCGGCAGCGTTTGGCGATGAAGCGATAGGGGTCGGCCAGCATGGCCAGGCTATGGTCCCCGGGTGCGTCGCGTGGAATGGCGGGCATCGGCGGTGCTCGGATCGGAAGCGGGATCGCCAATCCGCTGCAACCTGCATGCCAGCGCAACGCCCTGTGCGCCAAGTGAAGCGCAGCGGCATTCGACCGCGCGGCGCGCGGGAGCATCATCGTGGCGCCGCAGCAAAAACGCGTATGATTCGCTCCGGATTGAATAAAGGAGTGTGTTTTGCAGCAGGAAGCCGTCGCTTACAAGACCTGGGTGTGCCTGATTTGCGGTTGGGTCTATGACGAGGAGCAGGGCTGGCCGGACGACGGCATCGCGCCCGGCACGCGCTGGGAAGAGATTCCCGAGGATTGGCGCTGCCCGGAATGCGATGTGGCGAAAGCCGACTTCGCGATGATCGAGATCTGACGCACGGCGTCGGCGCGCGACGCGAGCGTTCCCTTCGCGTTTGGAGTGATGCGCCGCGGGAAACCTTGCTAGCCGTGGTGCAGGCGGTTTTGCTGGACCCCATGCGAGCCGGCGTGCGGCCGGTTGCGCGGCGTCGGCATGGCGCGCCGCCGCATCCGCCGGCAATGGCGCCAGCGCATCCGCGCGGGCCGCATGCTGCGCCACAGCGCGCGTCCGACCGTCAGCATGAGCGCCGCAGCTAGCAGGGCGGCGATCCAGAACAGCGACATGTCAGCCTCCCCGCCGGTCGCGATGCAGATCGCACCGGCAAGTGCCGAGCCGGCTGGGAACCGGCTCGGAGCCCGTGGCCAGCTGATCCCTTCAGATCAGCAGCGGGATCGCCTCGAGAACGGCCAGGCCGAGCAGCGCGCCGGCGATTGCGCCGAGCGTGCGGCAACTGATCTGCAGTGGCCGCGCTGCAACGGGCACCATGCCCATCACGATAATCCCAACCAGCGCCATCGGAATCAGGAACACGAGGTCGTGCATGTCCAGGGTCGGCATGGCGGTCTCCTTTCCTCTCTCTCTGTGGGGAATGCTGTTATGCCTGCAGTATAGGCAGCGGGGCGCACTATCCAAGGGCTTTGCCGCTCGGGGTTGACCCGAGGCATGCGTACCGCCGCGCCGATCGCCGCCGCGTGTCCTATGCTGTGCAAATGAACGAGACCCGGTCTCGTCACAGCGTACGGAGGTGGCAATGGAACTTCACATGCATTCGCACCACTATGTGCGCCGCGTGCCTGACTGGAGCGCGGCCGCCGTGTCCGGCCTGGCTGCCGGCGCGTTGCTGCTGGTGCTCGAGCTGTTCTGGTCGACGATGATCGCGGACACCAACCCGTGGCCCACCACGCGGATGATCGCCGCCATCGTCATGGGGCCCGACGTGCTGCAGAGCGGCATGTTCAGCCTGGCGACGGTCACGGCCGCACTGGTGATCCACTTCGTGCTGGGCGCCGTGCTCGGCATGATCCTGGCGGCGATCATGGCACCGTTCCAGCTCGATTCCAGCCTCGGCATGGCGCTGCTGGTCGGCGCGGTGTTCGGCCTGGTGATCTACCTGATCAACTTCTATGGCATGACGCGCTTCTTCCCGTGGTTTGCGGATGCCCGCGGCTGGCACACGCTGTTTGGCAACATCGTGTTCGGCATGTGCGCGGCAGCGGCGTACTGGAAGCTGGAAAGCAAGGACGTCACGCACTGAGCCGCGACGGCCAATGCGCGGCGGTCGGCGGTTCGCCCCCGGCCGCCGTTTTTCATGGGCACGCCGGCGCCGGTGCGTCGCCCATGCATCGAGGGCGCATGGCTTGTGCGATGCGGCACGGCCCGCGCGCCGCCTCGCCTTGAATCGGGCTGATCGGATGCACTAGTCTTATCCTACCTGCGTGACTTGGGCAGCCCTCGTGCCGGCGGCACAGAAGGAGGGGTCGATATGGCGCTCGCCATCGCACTCGTGGTCATGGTTGTCGCTTCGGTGCTCTTCCACTTCCTGAGCCCGTGGTGGGCGACGCCGCTCGCGTCCAACTGGAAGCAGATGGACGACACGCTGACCATCACGATCGTCATCACCGGCGCCTTCTTCATCGGCATCAACCTGTTCGTCGGCTACATGGTCTGGCGTTATCGCCATCGCGACGGCAGCCGTGCCGCCTACCAGCCGGTCAATCACAAGCTCGAACTCTGGCTGATCGGCGGCACCACGCTGGGCATCATGGCGCTGCTGGCGCCGGGCCTGTTCGTCTATGCGGACTATGTGCGCCCGCCGCGCGATGCGATGCTGGTCGAGGTGGTCGGGCAGCAATGGTCGTGGGGCTTTCGCTTCCCGGGCGCGGGCGGGCAGTTCGGCACCACCGATCCGCGCTTTGTCGGACCGGGCAATCCGCTGGGGCTGAACCCCGACGATCCGAACGGGCAGGACGACATCATCGTCGCCGGCCCCGAACTGCATCTGCCGCTGGGGCGGCCCGTCAAGATCCTGGCGCGCTCCAAGGACGTGCTGCACGATTTCTATGTGCCGGAGTTCCGCGCCCGCATGAACATGGTGCCCGGCATGGTGACCTCGTTCTGGTTCACCCCGACGCGCGCCGGCACCTTCGACGTGCTGTGCGCGCAGCTGTGCGGCGTCGGCCATCACAACATGCGCGGCAAGGTGGTCGTCGACGAGCCCGCGGCCTTCACCGCCTGGCTGCAGAAGCAGCAGACCTTCGTCGCGATGCGCGCCGGCCAGCCGGCCGCCGCGGCGACGGTGCCGGCGCAGCCGATCGGCACACGTGGGCCCGGGCCCGCTGCCGCCGATCTCGCCGAACAGGGCAGGACGCTGGCGCAGAGCAAGGGCTGCGTCGCGTGCCACAGCACCGATGGCTCGCCGAGCGTCGGGCCGACCTGGAAGGGCCTGTACGGGCATACGACGACCTTCACCGACGGCAGCAGCGCCAAGGTCGACGACGACTATCTGCGTACCGAGATTCGCGAGCCGCAGCAGCGCGTGGTCAAGGGCTTCGCGCCGATCATGCCGAAGATGCCGCTCACCGAGGACGAGGTCAACGCGCTGATCGCCTATATCCGGTCCACCGCGGGCGCGCCGCGCGAGGCGGCGGGCAAATAGGCAAGGACGGCACAACCGCACGCAACCGCACGCAACCGCAGCGCAACGAGTACAAGGGGCAGCGCCGCGTCCGCAGACGGACGCGGCCCGCCACGACAGGTCACCGACCGCAGGAGAGATCACCATGGCCTACGCCGACGATGCCGTCCACCACGGGCCCACCAGCTTCTGGACGCGTTATGTCTGGAGCCAGGACCACAAGGTGATTGCGGTGCAGTACACGATCGTCGCCATCGTCGTGGGGCTGGTCGGCGTCGTGCTGTCGAACCTGATGCGGATGCAGCTGGGCTTTCCCGGCCGCTTCGATTTCATCGACGCGAACGCGTACTACCAGTACGTGACCATGCACGGCATGATCATGGTGATCTATCTGCTGACCGCGCTGTTTCTCGGCGGCTTCGGCAACTACCTGATCCCGCTGATGGTCGGCGCGCGCGACATGGTGTTCCCGTTCCTGAACATGCTGAGCTTCTGGGTCTACCTGCTGTCGGTGATCGTGCTGCTGGCCAGCTTCTTCGTGCCGGGCGGGCCGACCGGCGCGGGCTGGACGCTGTATCCGCCCCAGGCGATCCTGCCCGGCACGCCCGGCTACGACTGGGGCATCATCCTGATGCTGGTGTCGCTGCTGATCTTCATCGTCGCCGCCACGATGGGCGGCCTGAACTACGTGACCACGGTGCTGCAGGCGCGCACCGAGGGCATGACGCTGATGCGGATGCCGCTGGCCGTCTGGGGCATCTTCATGGCCACGATCCTCGCGCTGCTGGCGTTCCCCGCGCTGTTCGTCTCCGGCGTGATGATGCTGCTCGACAAGACCATCGGCACCAGCTTCTTCATGCCGTCGATGGTGTCGATGGGCCAGCAGCTGGACTACAAGGGCGGCAGTCCGCTGCTGTTCCAGCACCTGTTCTGGTTCTTCGGCCATCCCGAGGTCTATATCGTCGCGCTGCCGGCGTTCGGCATCGTGTCGGACCTGATCAGCGTGCATGCGCGCAAGAGCATCTTCGGCTATCGCACGATGGTGTGGGCGATCCTGGCGATCGGCGTGCTGTCGGTGGTGGTGTGGGCCCACCATATGTTCGTCAGCGGCATGAACCCGTATTTCGGCTTCTTCTTCGCGACCACCACGCTGATCATCGCGATTCCGACCGCGATCAAAGTCTACAACTGGGTGCTGACGTTGTGGCGCGGCGACATCCACTTCTCGGTGCCCATGCTGTTCGCGATCGGCTTCATCAGCACCTTCCTGATCGGCGGGCTGACCGGACTGTTCCTCGGCAACGTCAGCGTCGATATCCCGCTGTCGAATACCTATTTCGTCGTCGCGCACTTCCACATGGTGATGGGCGTGTCGCCGATCCTCGTCGTGTTCGGCGGCCTCTATCACTGGTACCCGAAGGTGACCGGGCGAATGCTGAACGACACGCTGGGCCGCGTGCACTTCTGGGTCACCTTCGTCGGTACCTACGCGATCTTCTTCCCGATGCATTACCTTGGCATCCTCGGCATGCCCCGCCGCTATTACGCCTTCGAGAACTACGCGTTCATCCCCGAGTCGGCGCATGTACTGAACGCCTATATCTCGGTGGCGGCTTTTGTGGTGGCCGCGGCGCAGTTGCTGTTTGTCTGGAACCTGATCTGGAGCGCGCGCCGCGGCGAGCCGGCCGGCGCCAATCCGTGGCGCGCTGCCTCGCTCGAATGGCAGACGCCGCAGACGCCGCCGGAACACGGCAACTGGGGACCGCATCTGCCCGTGGTGTATCGCTGGGCCTATGCCTACAGCGTGCCCGGCGCGCGCGAGGACTTCATCGCGCAGAACGCGCCGCCGGAGGCCGGCGGCGCCGAACCCGAACCGCACGCCAGCCAGGGAGCCGTCGCATGAATACCGGAGCACTGTACCGAGTCTCGCGCGGCGACGACGGCCCGGCCCCGCGCGGCGGCGACGCAATGCGTCAGCACGCGTCCGGCGCGACGCCCGCCAGTGTCGCGCTGTGGGTCTTCATGGGCGTGATCACCTCGCTGTTCTCGCTGTTCGTCGTCGCGTTCGGCCTGCGCATGGACTCGGCGGACTGGCATCGGATCGCGTTACCGTGGCAGGTGTGGCTGTCGACGGCGCTGCTGGTCTTCGGCAGCGTGGCGATGTGGCGGGCCGCCCGTGCGGCGCGGGCCGGCGAGCAGCCGAACGCGCGGCGCGCACTGATGCTGGGCGGCATCGGCGCGCTCGGCTTCGTCGCCAGCCAGTTGTGGGCATGGCAGGCGCTGGGCGCCGCCGAGATCCTGCCGGCCAACAATCCGGCCGGCAGCTTCTTCTACATGCTGACCGGGATGCATGGCCTGCATATGGTCGGCGGCCTGGTGGCGTGGATTGCCGCCTGGCAGGGCATTCGCGCGGGTGCGCGAGCCGGGGCGGCGCTGCGCGTGCGGCTGCTGGCGCGCTACTGGCACTTCATGCTGGCGGTATGGCTGGTGCTGCTGGCCGCGCTCGGCTGGCTGACCCCGGAAATCGTGCGCTACATCTGCGGCACCGCCTGATTGCGTAACAAGCCCGCGTAACAAGTACGCGCAGCAAGTACGCGCAACAAGTAAGCGCAGCAAGTAAGCGCAACAAGCGGCCAGGCAAGCGAAGGAGGCGATATGGCGACCCAACTGCATCCCGGCGATCGCGTCACCGATTCCGTGGCGCACACCGCCTCGCATACCGCGGCCTCCGCGCACGGCGGCTGGCGCGGCATGCTGGCCGACTGGGGTTCGGACCGGCACGCCTTCCAGGTGTCGTGGGGCAAGGCCATGATGTGGATCTTCCTGTTGTCCGACACCTTCGTCTTCAGTTGCTTCCTGATCAGCTACATGACGGTGCGGATGACGACCACGGTGCCGTGGCCCAATCCCAGCGAGGTCTTCGCGCTGACGATCGGCGGCGAATCGATTCCGCTGATCCTGATCGCGATCATGACCTTCGTGCTGATCACCAGCAGCGGCACCATGGCGATGGCCGTCAACTTCGCCTACCGGCGCGACCGGGCACGCTGCGCGATGCTGATGTTCGGCACCGCCGCGCTGGGCGCCACCTTCGTCGGCATGCAGGCGTTCGAATGGACCAAGCTGATCGAGGAGGGCGTGCGTCCGTGGGGCAACCCGATGGGCGCGGCGCAGTTCGGTTCGTCGTTCTTCATGATCACCGGCTTCCACGGCCTGCACGTGTCGTGCGGCGTCATCTACCTGCTGGTCGTCGCCACGCGCGTGCTGCGCGGGCGCTACGAGCGCACCGGCAACTACCAGATCGTCGAAATCGCCGGCCTGTACTGGCACTTCGTCGACCTGGTCTGGGTGTTCATCTTCGCTTTCTTCTACCTGTGGTGAGGTCCGCCATGTCCGAGCCCATGCTGCACGATTCCCCGATGCCGCCGCACGGCGGCGCGCCCGCGGCCGACCAGGGGCACGGCGCCACCGGCCAGGCCCATCCGATCGGCCTCTACCTGAAGATCTGGGGACTGCTGTTCGTGCTGTCCGCGATGTCGTACGCGGTCGACTACTTCCACGTGCAGGGCGCGCTGCGCTGGACGCTGATCCTGATCTTCATGGTCGCCAAGGCCGGCCTGATCGTCGCCGTGTTCATGCACATGGCGTGGGAGCGCCTGGCGCTGGTCTACGCGATCCTGCTGCCGCCGCTGTGCCTGCTGGTGCTGGTGTGGCTGATGGCGGTCGAGGCCGACTACACGTTCGTGATGCGGGGCGAGTTCTTCCGATAGCCCTTCCGATAGCCCTGCCGATAGCCCTGCCGATAGCGGCCCGGCGTGCCTGGGTTGCCGCCGGCGCGCTTACACGGTTTCCGTCTCGCCCGCCGGCTTCAACGCATCCCCCGCCGGCTTCAACGCATCCTCCGCCGGCGTCCCCATGCTGGTATCCGGCGCCTGGCCGACCACTTCACAGGCGGGTGGCGCGGCTGGCAGTATCTGGCTGGCGCGCCAGTTGCCGAAGCGGTAGTACGCGGCCGCCAGCGCGATCGACACCACCGAGCCAAGCGGAAAGCTCCACCACACCGCGTCAGCGCCCATCGTGCGGCCGAGCCACCAGGCGAACGGCAGGCGCACCACCCACATCGACACGAACAGCACCGCCAGCGGCGCCATCACCGCGCCGGTAGCGCGGACCGTGCCGAACAGCACGATGGTGAAGCCGAACAGGATGAACGACCACAGCACGATCGCATTGATGTGCTGGGCGATCTCGATCGCGCCGCCGTCGTCCGGCAGGAACAGGCCCAGCGAATGCCGGTTGAACAGATAGACCAGCCCCACCAGCGCCCCCGTCATCGTCAGATTGAACGCCAGTCCCATGCCCGTGATGCGGGAGACGCGGTCCCAGCGGCCGGCGCCGACGTTCTGCGCGACCATCGACGAGACGCTGGCGCCCACGGCCAGCGCAGGCATCTGCACGTAGGTCCATAGCTGCGAGGCGACGCCATACGCGGCCGCGGTCTGCGAGCCATACTGGTTGACCAGCGCCATCATCACGAGCGCGGACGACGAGATCACGACCATCTGCAGGCCCATCGGCAGTCCCTTGGCCACCAGCGCGCGCAGGATGCCGAGGTCGGGGCGCAGATAGCGCAACTGGCCCCGATGCAGCGTCAGGAAATGCTTGCGGCGATAGAGCAGCCACATCATTGCCGCCAGGCTGACCAGCTGCGCGATCAGCGTCGCCAGCGCGGAGCCGGCGATGTCCATGCGCGGGATCGGGCCGAGGCCGAAAATCAGCAGCGGGTTCAGCGCGACATCCAGCACCACCGACAACAGCATGAAATAGAACGGCGTGCGCGAGTCGCCGGCCCCACGCAGCGTCATCATCACGAAGTTGTAGAAGTACATGAAGGGCAGCGCCAGGAAGATGATCCGCAGATAGCGGATCGCCAGCGGCCGCGCATCGGCAGGCGTGCCCATCGCGCCGAGGATGTCCGGCGTGAACAGATAGCCCAGCGCCGCGGCGATGACCGACAGCAACACGAAGAACGTCGTGCTGGTGCCCACCACGCGCCGGGCCTCGTCGAGGTCGCGCGCGCCGACCGCCTGGCCGATCATGATGGTGTTGGCCATGCTGATGCCGAACACCACGCCGAGCAGGAAGAACAGCACGATGTTGGCGTTCGACGTTGCCGTCAGCGCCGCCTCGCCGAGATAGTGGCCGACCCAGATCGAATTGATCGAGGCGTTCAGCGATTGCAGGATGTTGCTGCCGAGCACCGGCAGCGAGAACAGCAGCAGGGTGCGGCCGATCGGGCCGGTCACGAGTCTGGCGTCGGGCTTCATTGTTGTTGGTGGTAGCCGAAGGGGACGGAGCGCAGGGCGAGTTCGTATAGTATTCCGGCTGGACCGAAACCGTAGTCGGCAAGAGACCGACATTGGCCGACCCCCTCCGACATCCCGCCCTCCCATGACCCAGCGCATCAGCTCGGCAAGCGCCGCCCCCGCATGGCTCAAGGCTGCGCCCGCGCTGTTCCTGCTGCTGTGGTCCAGCGGCTTCGTCTTCCTGAAGCTGGGTCTCGCCTACGCCGATCCGCTGACCTTCCTGGCGCTGCGCTACGCCTGCGTGGTGGCACTGCTGATCCTGCCGTGGCTTTGGGTGCGGCCGACTCTGCCGTCCGCGCCCGCGGCATGGGGACATCTGGCGATGGTCGGCCTGCTGATGCAGGCCGGCTATTTCTCGTTCACCTATCTGAGCCTGAAATACGGGCTGTCTTCGGGCACGGTGGCGCTGATTACCTCGCAGCAGCCGATTCTCGTCGGCCTGCTCGCGCCTGCCATTGCAGGCGAACGCGTCGGCCGGATCCGCTGGATCGGCCTGCTGCTTGGAGCAAGCGGCGCCGCGATGGTGATTCTCGCCACCTCGTCGATCGACCTGTCCTCGCGGCTGGCGCTGGTGTTCGCCTTGCTGGCCTTGCTGGTGATGACCGCCGGCACGCTATGGGAAAAGCGCTTCGGCCGGGACACCCATCCGCTGACCGCCAATCTGGTGCAGTACACCGTTGCCCTGGCCGTGACCGCGCCGCTGGCGTGGTGGCTCGAACCGATGCAGGTGCAATGGACGCCGGGGCTGTTCGGCTCGCTGGCCTATCTGGTGCTCGCCAATTCGATCGTCGCGATGACGCTGCTGCTGGCGATGGTCCGCCACGGCGAGGCCTCGCGAGTGTCGGCGCTGTTCTTTCTGGTGCCGCCCATGACCGCACTGATCGCCTGGGCCGTGCTCCGCGAAACGATTCCGCTGGCCGCGTGGCCCGGCATGGCGATCGCGGCGGCGGGGCTGTATCTGGTGATGCGCAGACCGGCCTAGCCACTCACCCATCCGCATGGAGGACGGCTTGTCCAACGGATCGATTCGTACCATTCTTCCGCTGGCCACCATCACGGCGGCCAGCATGCTGACGATGGACCTGTACCTGCCCGCCGTGCCGGCGATGCAGCGCGACCTCGGCATCACGGTGGCGCAAGGGCAGTTGACCATCGCGATCTTCCTGCTGGGCCTGGCCGCCTCGCAATTGGTCTGGGGCGAGATGCTGCACCGGATCGGCCCGCGGCGCTGCGTGCAGACGGGACTGCTGGTCCTGATCCTGACCAGCTTCGGTTGTGCGCTGGCGCCCGATCTGACGATGCTGCTCGGCTTGCGCCTGGTCCAGGGCATCGCCGCGGGGGCCGCGACGGTGGTCGTGCCGACCGTCGTTCGCGCGACGCTCCCCGAACAGGACGGCGTGCGCGGCATCGCCGCGATCGCGATGATCGAGGCGATCGTGCCCGCTGCCGGGCCGGTCCTCGGCACGGCGCTGCTGCTGATCGCCGATTGGCGCACGACCTTCGCCATCATCGGCGTCATCGCGCTGGTGACCGCTCCGTTCGCACTGCGGGCTACGCCCCTGGCGCTGCCGGGAACGGAGGAGGAGGCGGGACGAGTCGGCTATCGCGCGCTGCTGCGCAATTGGCATTTCGTCGGACTGGCGCTGGCCCATTCGCTGTCGTTCGGCGCGTTGATCGCCTTCGTCGCCAGCGCGCCGCAAGTCCTTCCGGCGATCGCCGGCACCGGCCAGAGCGGCTTTGCGCTGGCTCAGGTCTGCGGCGTGGCAGGGTTCATCGTCGCGGCCAGCCAGGCCGGCCGGATCAGCAGCCGGCTGGGCCCGCGCCATGCGATCCAGCTGGGCGCGCTGCTGCACGGGCTGCTTTGCACCGCGCTGTGTATCGCATGGTGGAGCGCAAGCCTGTCGTTCCCGTTGGTGCTGGGCTTCTGGGCCGCCTTCTGCGCCGTGCTCGGGGTGCGTGGCCCGACCGCATTCAGCGAGGCGCTGGCCGTCCCGCAGGCGCAGCTCGGCCGTGCCTCCGCCGTGATGGTGCTGGCGCTGCTGGCAGCCGGTGCCGTCGCGACGCAGGCAACGGCGCCGTTCCTGCCGACCGGCCAGCTTGGCGCCGTCGCGTTGACCATGACGGTGCTCAGCTGGGCCAGCTATGCGCTGGTGGCGCGCTATCCGGTGAAGCAGGCATCGGTTCGCCAGACCGCCGGCTAGAGGACGAGGTCGGCGTCAGCGGGGCGGGGCGACGCGCGGGCGCTGCAGCGCGACCACGCTCCAGTGCACGTCGGCGCGCCCTTGCGCGTCGTCGCGCCGGGCGCAGTGGCATTGGACCAGTCCATGGTCACGTCCCAGCGCAATGGTTTCATCGGCGGACACCTCGAACATGCGGCGCCCCGCCGGCACCGGCCCGTGCCGCAGCGACAGGATGGCGATGCCGCCTGGCGCAAGGAGCGCCGCCAACGCGGCCATGCCTTCGGCGCGCTCGGCTTCATCCAGATGCATCCATACCGCGCTGAGCAGAATCAGGTCATGGCGGCCGCCCTCGGCGCGCAGGATCCGCAGCGCCGGCAGCGAGTCGTCGACCCAGCGGATCGACAGCCCGGCGTGCAGGCGCTCGCCCTCCTTGCGCAGCGCGTCGGTGGGCTCGACCGCGACCACGCGATAGCCCCGCCGTGCCAGCGCGGCGGCATCGCGCCCCGATCCCGCGCCGATATCGACGACGTTGGCTGGCACTGCCGGCAGCAGATGCAGCACGTCGTGATGGACCTGTTCGAATTGCAGGCGCTCGTACCGCTGCGCCAGCTCGCCGGCCTCCTCTTCGTAGCCGGCGCTTCCCGGCACGGCATTGGCCATCTCGTCCCCTTGTTGTCGAAGGCGTCGCGTTCGCGGCGACACCACGGCGAACGATACCAAATCAGAACGAGGGAGGGCCGGCATCGAGGCGGACCGGCCCCCCAGCGATCACGCGGATCGGAAGGTCATGCTGCCGGCACCTCGATCCCCAGCGCGACGCCGTCGCGGCCCGGATCGGCGCCGCCTTCCAGCCGCCCGTCGACGATCCGCACCGCATGCACCCAGCCGATCGTGTAGTTGTACGGGTTGCGGATCACCTGATAGCCGTCCTGCTCCAGCTGGCGGGCGACGTAGCGCGGGATGCGGTTGCAGACGTCGATCGCATTGCTGGTCGACGAGAAGCGCGGCGCGGACACGGCGGCCTGCATCGGCATGTCGAAGTCGACCACATTGACGATGCTCTGCAGCACGCCCATCGCGATCTGCGTGCCGCCCGGCGCGCCCAGCACGATCTCGGGCTTGTCGTCCTTGAAGACGATGGTCGGGCACGACGAGGTGAAGCGGCGCTTGCCGGGCGCGATGCTGCCCGCGCGTCCCGGGCGCGGGTCGAATACACCCATGCAGCCGTTGTACATGAAGCCCAGGCCCGGCGTGATCACCCCCGACGGCATCGCCAGCGAGTGTGTCAGAGACACGCAATTGCCCTCGCCGTCGACGACCGACAGATGCGTGGTGTCGCGCGGCACCGCATGGCCCGGATTGACGCGCGGCACTTCGGCGCGCTGGCCATCGCGGATGCGCTGGGCGACCTCGCGGGCGTAGTCGGGCGACAGCAGCCGGTCCAGCGGCACGTCGACAAAGGCCGGATCGCCGATGAAGCGGTCCTTGTCGATGGTCGCCTGCTTCATCGCCTCGCAGACCACGCGGATGTAGTCGGGGCTGTTGTGCCGCAGTGCGCGCAGATCGAACTGCTCGAGGATGGCGAGCATCTGCAGCAGCATCGCGCCGCCGCCGGGCGGCCGATTGGTGGTGACGCGGCGGCCGCGGTAGCCGCCGACCAGCGGCGCGGTACGTACGGCCTGGTAGCCGACCAGGTCCTCGCGGGACAGCAGCGCGCCGTGTTCGCGCATGTCGGCGACGATCTGCTCCGCGATCTCGCCCAGATAGAACGCATCGACGCCGCCGGACGCGATCCGCTCCAGCGTATCGGCGTAGTCGCGATTCTTCAGCGGGGTGCCGATGGTATGCGGCGATCCGTCGGGCCGGCAATACAGTTGGCGGCCGCTTTCGCTGAAGGCCAGGCGCTCCCGGTTGCTGGCGCGACCCAGCGTCGCCTCGTCGATCCAGAACGCGTACATGCCGGGGCGGACGAAGTAGCCGTCGCGCGCCCACTGGATCGCCGGCTGCACCACCTCTTTCCACGGCAGCCTGCCGTGGCTGCGATGCAGCGCCTCGAGGCCGCGCAGCGTGCCCGGCGTCGCGATCGACTGATAGCCGATGTCGTTCAGCCGGTCCTTGATGAAGAAGCCGAAGCCGTCGCGCGCTTCGCCTTCCAGCAGATCGGCCCACATGTCGGGGCGCGCCGCCGCCGGCGCGGTCGCATGAAAGTCGATGTACTCGTGCGCGCCGCTGCCGGGCATATAGACGGCAGCGGTGCCGAAACCCGCGATGCCGCACATCAGCGGATCGACGACGGTTTGCGCCAGCGCGCAGGCGACCGCGGCGTCGGCCGCATTGCCGCCGGCGCGCAGGATCTCAATGCCGGACTCGGCCGCCTCCGGCTGCGGGCAGGACACCATTCCACTTCGGGTCATTGCTTGTCTCGATAGGTTTGCGCCGGGATGCGCCGGCGGCCATGCCGATGGCGCATCCCGGCGCGGGATTGCGTGGATGACGGGAGGGGCGAGGCTTACTTCGCGCTCAGGTCCAGGTCGCCGATCGCGCCCTGCCACTTGGCGGTGTCGCGCACGGTCAGTTCCATCAGCTGGTCCGACGGGCCCGGCATCGGCAGCACCTGCATCGACTTGAGCTTGTCGACCACGGCCGGCTCGGCCAGGAAGGTCTGCGTCGCGGCGTGCAGCCGCGCGATGACGTTGGCCGGCGTGCCAGCCTTCGCCGCGATGCCGCTCCAGCCGATGTTCTCGAAGCCCTTCAGGCCCAGCTCGGCGGCGGTCGGCACATCCGGCAGCTCGGGCACGCGTTTGGACGCGAACAGCATCAGCGGCGTCAGCTTGCCGGCCTTGATCTGCGGCAGCGCGGTGCTCAGCACCGGCGCCATCACCTGCGTCGCGCCGGACACAGTCGACACCACGCCATCCGGCTCGCCGCGATACGGCACGTGCAGCAGCTTGATGCCCTGCTGCTTCTGCATCAGCTCGACCACCAGATGGGTTGAGTTGCCGTTGCCCGATGAGGCGAAGCTGATGCTGCCGGGCTTGGCCTTGGCGGCATCGACCAGCTCGCGATAGTTGCGCAGGCCCGATTGCGGATTGGCGACCAGCACGAAGGGCACGGTGGCCAGCATCGACACCGGCGCGAAATCGGATTCGGGCTTGTAGGCCAGCGGCGCATAGACGAACTTGTTCAGCACCATCTGCGAGACGCCTGCCAGGAACAGCGTGCAGCCGTCGGCCGGCTGGCTCAACACGTACTTGGCGGCGATGATGCCGCCCGCGCCGGCGCGGTTCTCGACCACGATCGGCGTCTGCAGCGTCTTGCCGACGCGTTCGGCCCACATGCGGGCCAGCGTGTCCGTGCTGCCACCGGCCTGCTGCGAAACGACCAGCCGGATCGGGCGCGACGACGCGCCAGGCTCACCGCAACCGTAGCTCGGTGCGGCTACGCCGAAGGCGAGCGCCAGGGGAACAGCGAAGTGGAAGAAGGCAGTTTTTCTCATAGATGGTGGCAGTATCCAGGTCCGTCGAAGTCCAGGTCTGGCGCCTGGATGCCGGGAAATTATTGGGCCGATCGGCAATCACACCTAGTGAATTGTTTCGAACCATCTATTAGTATTCGCTCATGGATCCATCCGATCACAGCATCGCCTGGGCGCGCCGACTGCGGGTGCGGCACCTCGAGTCCTTCCTGATTCTTCACGAGGCGGGCACGCTGTCGGCCGCCGCGACGCGGCTGCATATGACGCAGTCCGCGGTGTCGCACTGGCTCAGCGAAATGGAGGATCTGGCCGGCGTCAGGCTGGCGATCCGCGGCCGCCGCCTGCAACTGACGCCGGCCGGCGAGGCCGTGCGCCGTCTCGCCGTGCGCGTGCTCGGCGAGGTATCGCGCGCCCACGACGAACTGGGCGCGATCGCCAAGGGCGCGGTCGCGCGCCTGCATGTGGGCAGCGTGCTGGCCGGCGTCGCGCACCTGATTCCGTGGGCCATCGTCGCGTTTCAGCGGACGCAGCCCAATGTGTCGATCCAGGTCACCGAAGGCGCGTTCAACACGCTGCTCGATCGCCTGGAAAAGCGCGAGTTCGATCTGGTGGTCGGCTCGATCGATGCGCGCGCCTACGGTCCGCATCTGGCGCACGAGGTGCTGTTCGAGGACGCGATGGCGGTGGTGGTCGGTCCGCACCATCCGCTGGCGCACGCCAGACGCCTGCGCTGGGACCAGCTGTTTTCGTATCCTTGGGCGATGCCGCAGCGCGAGACGCTGATGCGCACGCGGCTCGATACCGTGCTGCTCGAGCACGGCGCCGCCGGCTTGCGGCCGGCGGTCGAGACCGGCTCGATCGTCACCATGCAGGCGGTGCTGCGCGAGACGGACTATGTCGGCGTCTGCTCCGCGGCGATGGCCGAGCATCTGGCCTCGCTGGGACTGCTGCATATCCTGCCGCTCGGGGACCGGGAATCGTTCGGCCCGGTCGGGGCGGTATGGCGCAAGGGCGGCGACGACGAGGTGCTGCACGCCTTCATGCAGGCGCTGCGCGAACAGGCGGGCCGGATCCGCGCCGCCGAAGCGGGGACGGCCGCGCGGTGACGCGGGCCGTCCCGCTGCCCCGGCGAGCGCTGGCGAAGGTCATGCCGTCAGCGCGGCACGCGGATATTGTTCCTGACCTCGTCGACGCCCATCACTTCCTCGGCGATATCCTCGACGCGGTACTTGGCGCGCCGGTCCGATACGGTGCCGCTCAGCGTGACGATGCCCGAGCCGACCTCCACGGTGACCTCGGACACGTCCAGTTCGCGCGCTTCGGCAAGCCGTTCGCAGACCTCGTCGCAGATGCGCTCGTCGGTGCGCCGATAGCCCTTGGGCAAGGTGCGCGGGCGCCGCGTGCCCGTACTGCCGCCTATGCCCGCGCCGCTCCTGGTGCCGCGCTCGCCGAATTCGTTGAAGCCGACGCTGCCGCCGCCGGAGCCCATCGCGCCGGTGTCGCCGCGCCGATAGTGGTAGGCGTCACGCATGCCGCGCGAGCCGCCATAGCCGCGATGGCGCCAGGTTTCCGCGACCTCGCCGGTGCGCGGATCCTCGGGGAACCACTCCATGCCGCCGGTCACGGTGCCGCGTCCCCGGCGGTCCTCGCCGGTTTCCCTGGGCGACATTCCACGGGTATTGCCGTTGTCTCTGTTGCCGTTCATTTCGGTCTCCATCGATCATGGACGTACCGGGCAAAGGCCGCAAAAACCGTACCGCCGCCTGTTGCCGGCTGTTGCCGCCACGCGCGGCCGCCGCGGCCGCGTCACGCGCCGCGGGCCGCGAGGGTGCAATCTTTGCCGGGATGGCTTGTAAATAAGCACGGTGGAAGGCCTGCCGCTTACAGCAGCTTGTCCGGCGTGATCGGCAGGTGCCGTATCCGCTTGCCGGTCGCATGGAACACCGCATTGGCGATCGCCGCGCCGGCGCCGACGATACCGATCTCGCCGATACCCTTGGCGCCGAGCGCATTGATGTGCGGGTCGAACTCGTCGACGACCATGACATCGACCTGGCCGACATCGGCGTTCACCGGCACGTGGTACTCGGCCAGATTGCCGTTGGCGATGCGTCCGCTGCGCGGATCGAGCAACGATGCCTCGTGCAGCGCCAGGCCGATGCCCCACACCATGCCGCCCATCAACTGGCTGTGGCCGGTCTTGCGGTTCAGCAAACGGCCGACGCCGAAGGCGCCGAGCATCCGGTGCACGCGCACTTCCCCGAGATCGGGGTCGACATGGACCTCCGCGAAGATCGCGCCGAACGAATGCATCGAATGGCGCTGCGTCTCGTCGCCCGGCTCGGCCGTGCGCGTGGCCTCGATCCGTTGACCGCCATTGCGCGCCATCGCCGCCGCGATGGATTCGCGGCAGGCGGGATCGGATGCCCGGGCCAGCCAGCCGTCGGCTACCGTGACATCCTCGGGCGGCGCGCCGAACAGCGGCGAGGCACGGTCGGCCACGGCGCGGTCGATCAGCACCTGCCGTGCCGCGCTGGCTGCCGCCTGCACGGCCGGCGCCACGCTGGCCACCGTCTGCGAGCCGCCGGCGATCGGCGCGTCGGGGAAGGCGGTGTCGCCAAGCTCGAAGCGGATCTGCGCAGGCGGCATTCCCAGCGCTTCGGCCGCGACCTGCGTCATCACGGTATAGGTGCCGGTGCCCAGGTCGTGCGTCGCGCAGCGGATGCAGGCGCTGCCGTCCGGCTCGATGATGGCGGTGGCGGTGGCCGCCTGCCGCATCGCCGGATAGGTCGCGGTGGCCACGCCCATGCCGGCCAGCTTGCCATCGGCGCGCATGCTGCGCGGGGTCGGGTTGCGCTGCCACCAGCCAAATTCGTCCGCGCCGAGACGAAAGCACTCGCTCATCCGCCGGCTGGAAAACGGCAGATCCTGGCTCAGGTCGGTATCGGTATCGTTGCGCAGCCGCAGCTCGACCGGATCCACCTTCAGCGCATGGGCCAGCTCGTCCAGCGCCGATTCGAGCGCGAAGCTGCCGCTGGCATCGCCGGGCGCGCGCATGAAGGTCGGCGTGCCGATATGCAGCTTGACGAGGCGATGGCTGGTATGGACGGTCGGGCAGCCATAGAGCAGCCGCGTCATCATCGCGGCGGGCTCGACCCAGTCTTCCAGATACGAGGTCGCCGTCACCACGTCGTGGCGCAGGCCGGTCAGTGTGCCGTCCTCGCGCGCGGCGGCCAGTACGCGCTGTTCGGTCGGCGGCCGCTCGCCGGCGAGGCCAAACAGCTGCGGGCGCTCGACCGCCAGCTTGACGGGACGACCCACCGCGCGCGCCGCCATCGCGGCCAGCACCACATGCGACCAGACCGAGCCCTTGCCGCCGAAGCCGCCGCCGACGAAGGGGCAGATCACACGGACCTTGCCGGCCGGGATGCCGAAGGTCTTGGCCACGGCCTTGCGCACGCCGGCCACGTACTGCGTCGCGTCGTACAGCGTCAGCGTGTCGCCGTCCCACGCGGCGATGGTGGCGTGCGGCTCCATCGCGTTGTGGTGCTGCATCGGCGTCGTGTAGACCGCGTCGATCGTCGCCTGGGCCTCGCGCAGCGCCGCATCGAGGTCGCCGCGCGCGGTGTCCGCCGACTCGTTCTTGACCTTGCGCGGTTCGTAGGCCCGCGCCTTGGCCTTGGCGAAGTCCAGCGTCGCCGGCTGCCGGCGATACGCGATGCGCAGATGGCGCGCCGCCTCGCGGGCCTGGTCCAGCGTATCGGCCACCACCAGCGCGATCGGCTGGTTGTTGTAGTGCACGCTGGTGTCCTGCAGCAGGTTCAGCACGCGGCCGGCAGGCATCTCGCCCGCGGCCGCCTTACCGTTCTTAGGCAGCCGCGGCGCGTTGAACGGCGTCATCACCAGGCGCACGCCGGGCATCCGCTCGGCCGTGCCGGTGTCGATCGATGCCACCTCGCCGGCGGCGATGGTGCTGGTGACGATGATGGCCTGCAGTACGTTCGGCAGCCGGTGGTCGGCGGTGTAGTGCGCCCGGCCGGTGACCTTCAGCACGCCGTCGATACGGTCGAGATGGTCGTCGTGCGAGCTCATCGGATGCCTCCCGCGGTCGACAGCGCGCGGATTACCGCGCGCTGGGCCAGTTCGACCTTGAACGCATTGCCCGGGTAGGGCCGCGCGCCTTGCACGGCCAGCGCGGCGGTCCGGCGCAGCGCGGCTTCGTCGAGCGGGCGATCGAGCAGCGCTTGCTCGGCCGCCTGCGCGCGCCACGGCTTGTGCGCGACCCCACCCAGCACGATGCGCGCCGCGCGCACGATGCTGCCATCCAGTTGCAGCGCGGCGGCGACCGAGACCAGCGCGAATGCATAGCTGGCGCGGTCGCGCACCTTCAGGTAGTGGCAATGGCCGCCCCAGCGCGATGGCGGCAATTCCACCGCAACGATCAGCTCGCCGGGTTCGAGGTTGGTATCGCGCTCGGGCGTGTCGCCGGGCAGCCGGTGAAAGTCCTGCAGCGGCATGCGGCGCTCGCCGTCAGCGCTGCGCACGACCACCGTTGCGTCCAGTGCCAGCAAGGCCACGCACATGTCCGACGGATGCGTGGCGATGCAATGCTCGCTGGCACCGAGGATCGCATGCTGGCGCTGCACGCCGTCGCGCGCGGCGCAGCCCGAGCCGGGGTCGCGCTTGTTGCAGGCGTCGAAGCCGATGTCGTAGAAGTAATGGCAGCGCGTGCGCTGCATCAGATTGCCGCCGATCGTCGCCATATTGCGCAGCTGCGGCGAGGCGCCGGCCAGCAGCGCAGCCTGCAGCAGCGGATAGTGCGCGCGCACCAGCGGATGATCGGCGGCATCGGCATTGCCGACCATCGCGCCAATGCGGATGCCGCCATCGGGCGTTGCATCGATGCTTGCCAGCGGCAGCCGGCCGACATCGACCAGCCGCTGTGGCCGTTCGACGCCGGCCTTGATCAGATCGAGCAGATTGGTGCCGCCCGCGACGAAGCGCGCGCCGGGCTGCTTGCCCAGCTGCAGCGCCGTGTCGAGGCTGTCGGCGCGGTCGTAGTCGAATGAATGCATGGCGGCGGTTCCGGGCTCAGCGGGAATCGATATGCCCATCGCCGGCGCGCTGCGTGTCGCCGCGGCCGTCGTGCGCCGCGACCGACCGGATCGCTGCAACGATATTGGGATAAGCCCCGCAGCGGCACAGGTTGCCGCTCATCCGCTCGCGGATCTCGTCGTCGGTCAGCGCCGCCGCCGAGTGCGCCCCGTGCGCCGATTGCCCCGGCGGCGTTACCGCGCTGGCCCGGCCGTCGCGCGCCTCGGCCAGCATCGCCACCGCCGAGCAGATCTGGCCCGGCGTGCAGTAGCCGCATTGCAGCGCGTCATGCGCGACGAAGGCGGCCTGCATCGGATGCAGGCGGTCGCCATCGGCGAGCCCTTCTATCGTGGTGATGTCGCGGTCTACCTGCATCACGGCCAGCGTCAGGCAGGCATTGATGCGGCGGCCATCGACCAGCACCGTGCACGCCCCGCACTGGCCACGGTCGCAGCCCTTCTTGGTGCCGGTCAGACCCAACTGCTCCCGCAGCGCGTCGAGCAGCGAGGTACGGGGTTCGACCGTCAGCACATGCAGCACGCCGTTGACGCGCAGTTCGATGGTCCGGGGCGGCGGTGCCGAGGCGGGGGCCGAGGGAGCGTTTGCGGCCGGCGGTGAGGATGGGGCCAGGGTCCTGGCCGGTTCCGAATGCGTCAGGGACATGGGGCGAATCCGCTTCGACGGGGTTTGCCGCGCCATGCGGCGGCAATACCGGGTTTCCGGCTTCGAGCAAATTCGGTGCCCAATGGGGAAGCGTGCGGCGCGATGCGCCTGGCGGGCGTAGCGAGCGTCAGTGTCGACGCTGGGGGAGGGGACGCTTGTAAGAATTGCGCGTCCGGCAACGCGGCGATGTCAATTGCCGCCAGCACGTCGTCCCCGCTTGTGCGGGGACAACGGTGCTACAGCGGCGTGGCCGTCTTCACACCTGGGTGATGAACTTGGTCACCAGGTAGCCATCGAAGGTCTCCATGCCGCCTTCGCTGCCGATGCCGGAGTCCTTGATGCCGCCGAACGGCGTCTCGGCCAGTGCCATGCCGAAATGGTTGATATTGACCATGCCGGCCTCGAGCCCGTTCGACACCAGCGTCGCGGTCTTCAGCGAGTTGGTAAATACATACGAGGCCAGGCCGTACGGCAGGCTGTTGGCGCGCCGCAGCGCTTCCTCGGCGTCCTTGAAGCGCGTCACCGGCGCCACCGGGCCGAACGGCTCGTCGACCATCAGCCTGGCGTCGTCGGGAAGGTCGGTGACCACGGTCGGCGCGAAGAAATAGCCCTTGCTGCCGATCCGAGCGCCGCCGGCGACGACCTTGCCGCCGCGATGGCTGGCATCGTCGAGGAACTGCTCCATCGAGGCGATGCGGCGCTCGTGCGCGAGCGGACCCATCTGCGTGCCGTCCTCCAGGCCGTCGCCGACCTTGATCGATCCCATGACCTCGGTGAAGCGGGCCAGGAAGCGGTCGTAGGCCTTTTCCTGGACGTAGAAGCGGGTCGGCGACACGCAGACCTGGCCGGCATTGCGGATCTTGAAGCGGGCCAGCATCTCGGCGGCCGGTTCGATATCGGCGTCGTCGAACACCAGCACCGGCGAATGGCCGCCGAGCTCCATCGTCACGCGCTTCATGTGTGCGCCGGCCAGCGCGGCCAGCTGCTTGCCGACCGGCACCGAGCCGGTGAACGAGATCTTGCGCACGATCGGCGATTCGATCAGATAGGTCGAGACCTCGCTCGGCACGCCGCAGACGATGTTCAGCACGCCCGGCGGCAGGCCGGCGTCGTGGAACAGCTGGGCCAGCGCGACCACGGCGCTGGGCGAATCCTCCGGACCCTTCAGGATCAGCGTGCAGCCCGCGCCGAGCGCCGACACGATCTTGCGGATCGCCTGGTTGAAGGGGAAGTTCCACGGCGTGAAGGCGGCGCAGACGCCGATCGGCTCGCGCACGACGATCTGCCGCACGTTCGGATTGCGCGGCGGAATCACGCGGCCATAGATGCGGCGGCACTCCTCGGCATGCCAGTCGGCATGCTCGGCGCAGATCATCACCTCGGCGACCGCCTCGGCCAGCGGCTTGCCCTGGTCCAGCGTGATATTGCGGCCGATTTCCTTCGCGCGCTCGCGGGTCAACTCACCGACGCGGCGCAGGATCTTCGCGCGCTCCAGCGGCGAGGTCTTCTTCCAGCTGTCGAAGGCACGCTGCGCGGCGGCCAGGGCGCGGTCCAGATCCGCGGTGCTGGCGTGCGGCAGTTTGCCCAGCACTTCCTGCGTGGCGGGATTGATCACGTCCTGCTCGCGGCGGCCGCCGCCTTTGACGAACTCCCCATCGATATAAAGGGCGAGGTCCTGGTACATGGCTTCTCCTGTGTCCTGTGTCGTGAGTCCTGGGTCCGCTGGCTGGAACCGGCGTTGGCCGTGAGGGCGCCCACAGCTCCGAACCCGTTAGCTTACCGCGTCGGGCCTGGCGGCGTGGCTGGCGCGGCGGATGCGTTCGATGGCCGTTCCTTTCAACGAGCCTACATCTCGCTTTCACGTCCCTTTCAAAAAGCATCACGTCATGATGCAAGCGTGGATTTGTTGCCGTGGTTAACCCTGAAACCAGACAACTGAAAGGGCGCTGAAAGCACGCTTCTCTAACGTTGCATCCGCTTTCGGCACAGGGCTTGTGCCGTGCGGCTTTGCATTTAACGAGGAGAATCATGTTGCGCATACGCAGCCAAAAGGACTTCGCCTCCGGCCTGATGTTCGTGCTGGTCGGCCTGGGCTTTTCCTTTGTCGCTCGCGGCTATTCGATGGGGACGGCCGCGAAGATGGGTCCCGGATATTTCCCCTTCCTGCTCGGCCTGGTATTGGCCGGACTCGGCGCGCTGGTGCTGCTGAGCTCGCTGTCGAGCAAGGGCGAGGAAGACCGGATGGAGCGCTGGGACATCAAGATCCTGCTGTGGATCCTGGGTTCGGTGGTGCTGTTCGGCCTGTTGCTCAAGCCGCTCGGCATGGTGCTGTCGGTGTTCGTGCTGGTGGTCGTGTCGTCGATGGCCAGCCATGAATTCAGCTGGAAGGGCGCGCTGCTCAACAGCGTGGTGCTGGTGCTGATCAGCATGGGCGCCTTTGTCTACGGCATCAACCTGCAGATGCCGGTGTGGCCGGCGTTCATCACGGGCTAAGGAGCGCGCAGATGGAATTGCTTGAACATTTGACGCTCGGCTTTTCGACCGCGCTGTCGTTCCAGAACCTGGCCTACGCGTTTCTCGGCTGCCTGCTCGGCACGCTGATCGGCGTGCTGCCGGGCCTCGGCCCGCTCGCGACGATCGCGATGCTGCTGCCGATCACCTACACGCTGCCGCCGGTGGCCGCGCTGATCATGCTGGCCGGCATCTACTACGGCGCGCAGTACGGCGGCTCGACCACCGCGATCCTGGTCAACCTGCCGGGCGAATCGTCGTCGGTGGTGACCACGATCGACGGCTATCAGATGGCGCGGCGCGGACGTGCGGGCGTGGCGCTGGCCACCGCCGGCCTCGGCTCGTTCTTCGCCGGCTGCGTGGCCACGCTGATCCTGGCGGCCTTCGCCGGTCCGCTGTCGGAGCTGGCCTTCAAGTTCGGCCCGGCCGAATACTTCTCGCTGATGGTGCTGGGCCTGATCGGCGCCGTGGTGCTGGCTTCGGGCTCGCTGGTCAAGGCGATCTCGATGATCGTGCTGGGCCTGCTGCTGGGTCTGGTCGGTACCGACGTCAACTCCGGCGCGGCACGCTTCTCGTTCGACATCCCGGAGCTGACCGACGGCATCGACTTCGTTGCGCTGGCCATGGGCATGTTCGGCTTCGCCGAGATCATCGCCAACCTGGAGCAGAAGGAAAACCGCGAGACCTTCACCGATCGCGTGACCAACCTGTTCCCGACCAAGGCCGACTTCAAGCGGATGATCCCGGCGGTGCTGCGCGGTACCGCGCTGGGTTCGGCGCTGGGCATCCTGCCGGGCGGTGGCGCCTCGCTGGCTTCGTTCGCGGCGTACACGCTGGAGAAGAAGTCGTCGAAGTACTCGCACGAGTTCGGCAAGGGCGCGATCGAAGGCGTGGCGGGTCCGGAATCGGCCAACAACGCGGCGGCACAGACCTCGTTCATCCCGCTGCTGACGCTGGGCATTCCACCCAACGCGGTGATGGCGCTGATGGTCGGTGCGATGACGATCCACAACATCCAGCCGGGTCCGCAGGTGATGACCAGCAACCCGCAGCTGTTCTGGGGCCTGATCGCCTCGATGTGGATCGGCAACCTGATGCTGATCATCCTGAACCTGCCGCTGATCGGCATCTGGGTCAAGCTGCTGACGGTGCCGTATCGCTTCCTGTACCCGGCGATCCTGGTGTTCTGCGGTATTGGCGTCTACTCGGTCAACAACCAGACCTTCGACGTCTTCATGGCCGCGGGCTTCGGCGTGGTGGGCTATCTGTTCCTGAAGCTCAAGTGCGAACCGGCGCCGCTGCTGCTCGGCTTCGTGCTCGGACCGATGATGGAAGAGAACTTCCGCCGCACGCTGCTGCTCTCGCGTGGCGAGTTCTCGGTGTTCTTCACCCGTCCGCTGTCGATGGGCCTGCTGATTGCCGCCGCGGCGCTGGTGGCGGTGGTGGCGCTGCCCTCGATCAAGGCCAAGCGCGAAATCGCCTTCCAGGAGGAGTAGAGAAAAACCGGGCCGGCCGGCGCCGCGGAGCCATTCCGGGCGCCGGCCGGTCCGGTCGTTTGCGCATGTCTATCGTTGCATGAAAAGACCAACCATCGATAGTCTCGTTTCCCGGCTCTATATCCTGAAGTTCGTGCAGTCCAGTCCGGCCACGGTGCTCGCTCTCGTCGAGCGGCTGCGCGAACATGGCATCGAGAAGAACATCCGCTCGCTGCGCCCGATCCTGCGCAGCCTGCTGATCGCACGGGCGATCACCGCGGAACTGGTCGAAGGCAACGGCCGGGTCTACTCGATCACCGACAGCGGCCGCGAAGAGCTGGACGCCTACCTGTCCCATCTCGATGTGCTGCAAAACGAAATCGGCGGCGACCGTTAAGGCCGCCGCCGATTGTCGTTTGGGGCTACCGGTTTTCTTCTCCCCTCTCCCTCTTGCGGAAGAGAGGCGGGGGGAGAGGGCGGGGCGGTCGATGTGCGACCGCGCTTCAAGACCACCCCCTCTCCCCGGCCCTCTCCCCCTGAGGGGGAGAGGGAGAACACAGTCGGGTCGAGCTACCGTTGGATCGCCTGACTTACTGGCTGACCAACTCGATCGCCGTCTGCGAGTCGTCGTTGGCCTTGGCCACCAGCACCTTGATGTTGTTCGGCACGGCGGATGCGATGCCATCGACCGGGATCGGCATGATCAGCCAGTCGGCGTTGTTGTCGATCGTGATCGCGCCCGAGCTGAAGATCACCTGCTTGGTACCCGCGGTGGTAATGCGGATCTGGTAGTTGTTGCCGCCGTCGAACTCGTTCGAGTCCTGGCCCGAGGCCGGCACCGCCGACTTGTAGGCCACGTTGGCAAACGTCGGGTTGACCGTATTCAGATCCACCGACGGGGCGGTCACGTAGATATCGACGTTCTGCGCATTGAACGCCGCGTTGACCGCGCGCACCCGGGCCTTGTTCGACAGCAGGCCCTTCTCGTACGGATCGTCGATTACCAGCGTATCGGCGCGGTCGTCGCCCGGCAGCGCCACGATCGTGTACTTGTGGCCCGTGGCCGCGTCGACCTGGGCGCGGCCCACTTCGGTCTGCGTGCCGGCGGCGTTGAACGTGAACAGGTGGTTGCCATCATCGACGTCCGAATAGCGGGCGACGAACTTGTACGGAATGTTCTGCAGGGACGTCCGGGCGCCGTTCTGATAGACGTCGAGATTGAGTTGGGTCGGGATCGGAGGCACGGCGTGGATTACGCGCGTCTGTGGTTCGTTCAGGCCGAGACGGTCGTCGATGCCATCATCGCCGCCGCCGCATGCCGCCAGCATGGCGCTGGCCGCCACCATCAGTCCCAGTGCAATCCCGGATTTCGAGAACAGCTTCATGGATTTCCCCTTGCAGGTGAAATGAAATCGAAGAAGTTACGGGGCCGCCCGCGTAGCGCCACCTGATGGCCAAGGGCTGGCGAATCCGTTGGCATCGGGTGCCAACGGATCGCAGCAATCCTGGTGGTGGTCCGGGTCCGGCCGCGTGCCGTGATGGAACGATAGTGGGGGGGCCGATGAGCCGAAACGCTGCGCTCTCCGATATAGGTGTCGGAGAAATCCGACAGCCTGTTGCGTCACACCCGCCACCCTAGACGTAGCAACGGATCGCCCGTGTCGTTCCGCATAGCGGAAGCGATTCACTCGTAAAGCGCTGGTTGTCTACCAGCGTTTGCCATTGTTTTAACTGGCCAGGCCCCTCATCCTTCACCCCGCTTGCTTTTTTCCAATTTTTCGTCACACTTGCCGGGATAGCTGACCGAGCACGATGTCGACAATCACAAACGGGGCGGGGATAGTGGCCAGGTCGGAGGCGATGGCGGCTGGCGCGGTTCCGGCGGCGGACACCGATCCGTTGACCGGGGTAGCAAGCCGCCCATTCTTCTTGAGCAAGCTCGAGGCGCGCCTGCAGACCGAGGCCGTGCCGCGCTGCGCGCTGGTGCTGATCGGCATCGACGACTTCCGCGCCTTCAATGACATGCATGGCCATCGCGAGGGTGACCGCATCCTCCAGCAGATGGCCCGCCGCTTGCGCGACGCCTCGCCGCGCGATGCCGTGATCGGCCGCACCGGCGGCGACGAGTTCGCGGTGCTGCTTCCCTCGATCTACGACCCCACGCTGGTGCGCCACGTCAGCGCGGCGATCCTGTCGCTGCTGTCCGAGCCGTATGACTGCAATGGCCACCGCCACTATGTGCTGGCGAGCCTGGGCGCCTGCGTGATGCCGGCCGGCGGGGACAATGCCTCGGATGCGCTGGCGTCGGCCAGCCTCGCGCTGGCACGCGCCAAGCGCGACGGCGGCCGCACGATCCGTTTCTTCAAGGCGCAGATGCGCGCCGACGTGACCAGCCGGCTGTCGCTGGTGCAGGCCCTGCGCGAAGCCTATGCGCAGCGGCAATTCGAGCTGCTGTACCAGCCGCAGGTCGATCTGCGCGATGGCCGCATCGTCGGCGCCGAGGCGCTGATGCGCTGGCGCCATCCGACCCAGGGCCTGCTCGCTCCCGCCGCCTTTATCGATGCGCTGGCCGCGAGCAGCGTCGCGGTCGACGTGGGCATGTGGCTGCTGCAGACCGCGTGCGCGCAGGCGCGGGCCTGGTCGCTGCAGTTCGAGCAGGCGCCTCGCGTGGCGATCAATCTGTTCGCCGCGCAACTGGCCGAAAGCCGCCTGCTGACCGAGGTCCGGCACGTGCTGCGAGAACTCGCGCTGGAGCCCAACCGGCTGGAACTGGAAATCACCGAGACGATTGCGCTGCAACAGGGCGACGAGGTCTCCGGCCAGCTGCAGACGCTGCGCCGCGACGGCGTGACGCTGACCTGCGACGACTTTGGCACCGGCTATGCGTCGCTGAGCTTCCTGAAGACCTTTCCGGTCGACCGCATCAAGATCGACCAGTCGTTCATCCGCAACGTGACGCAGGACCCGGTCGACGCGGCCATCGTTCGCTCGGTGATCAACGTCGGTGCGAGCCTGCGCATCGGCGTGATCGCCGAAGGCGTCGAGACGGTGGAGCAGCGCGATTTCCTGCTGGCGAACGGCTGCCACGAGGTCCAGGGTTATCTGTATGGCAAGCCGATGCCGGCGGACCAATTGACCGATCGCTTGTACGAACAGCAGCGACTGGCCAAGGACTGAAGAAAAAAGCGCCGATCGGTTCTTCCTGTCGTTCCCGCGCACGCGGGAACCCAGTGACTGCCCTGGCGGATTGAAGACACTGGGCCCCCGCTTTCGCGGGGGCGACCAGCACTACCGCACTTCCGATTCTCTTACTTCGCCAGCTCCGACAGCCGCACCTGGCTGATCTTGCCGCCCTGGACCCAGCCGACCACGGTATCGGCCATCGAGCCGCCCTTGGCGTCGATGCCATCGATCTCGTTCGGGTTCAGCTCCTTCGGCAGCGTCTTCATCGCGTCGGGCATCTTGGCGCGGATCGCCGTGGCGTCGGTAGTGGTGCCGGCCAGCTTCATCGCGTTGGCCAGCGTATGGACCATCGTGTAGTTCAGCGACATCTCGGTGGTCGCATCCTTGCCGTCGTGCAGCTTCTTGTACTTGTTGTTGAAGGCCTGCGTGGCCGGCCGGCTGTCGCTGTTCAGCGGCAGCACGCCGATGGCGCCTTCCAGCATGCCCAGGCCGTTGGTCACGCGCGCCATTTCATCGAGCTTGGCCTGGTCCATCACGATGAAGCCGCCCTTGAAGCCGAGCTCACGCGCCTGCTTGACGACCAGCGCGGTCGGCTCCGACGGACCGCCGACGAACAGCACGTCCGGCTTGTCGGCGATCACGCGCGAGACGCCGCTATAGAAGTCGGTCGCCTTGGTATAGGACATCGGGTTGTTGCCGACGACCTTGCCGCCCGCCTTCTCCCAGGCCGGCACGAAGGCCTGCACCCAGGCCTTGGCGTAGTCGTGGTCGGCCGGCACCAGCGCGACGTTCTTGCCGAAGCGCTTCATCTGCGCCTTGACGAACGGTTCGATATAGCCGGTGTACGCCGGCGGGATGCGGATCGTCAGCTTGTTGCCGGCGTCGGTGATGCGCGGCACGCTCGAGTACGCCATCACCATGAACTTCTCTTGTTCGTTGAAGGCCTGCAGCGCGAAGATGCCGCCCGAGTGCGGCACGAACACGGCCGGCGTCTTGTGCTGCTGCACCAGCCGGCGCGCGTTGATCGCCGATTCGGCCGGCGCGTACTTGTCATCGAGCGCGACCACTTCGAACTTGACCTTCTTGCCGCCGACCTCGACGCCGCTGGCATTGAGCTCGTCGACCGCCATCTGGATGCCCGACAGCACGTTCTTGCCGTACAGCGCGGCGCCGCCGGACAGCGGGCCGGTGTAGCCGAGCTTGACCACTTCCTGCGCGAAGGCCGCGCCGGAGGCCAGCAATGCGGCCAGCGCGGTGGCGGCCAGCGGCAACAGCTTGCGGCGGGGTTTGGTGGCGTTCTGCATGTTCCGTCTCCTTAAACGATGAAAGTGCCATCGGGTCGTGGCCCGGATGGTCTTGGTTGAATGCAAATTTCCGCTTGGGTCAATTGCGATCGCAGGACGAAGCCGCTGGGTCCCCGCTTTCGCGGGGACGACACCAGGAGGTCCGTCGTCCCCGCGCAGGCGGGGACCCAGCGTCTTTCAGCAAGCCATTACCCGCCGATATAAGCCCGCCGCACCCCCTCGTCATTGAGCAGCGAATCGCGATCGCCCTCCATCACGATGCGTCCGCCCTCGATCACGTAGCCGCGATGGGCGATGCCCAGCGCCGCATAGGCGTTCTGTTCGGCCAGCAGCACAGTGGTGCCCGCGCGGTTGATCCGCTGGATCACCTCGAACATCTGCTTGACCACCAGCGGCGCCAGCCCCAGCGACGGTTCGTCGAGCAGCAGCGCGCGCGGCCGGCCCATCAGCGCGCGGCCGAGTGCGACCATCTGCTGCTGGCCGCCTGACAGCGAGCCGGCCGGATCGTCCTTCTTCTGCTGCAGGATCGGGAACAGCTCGTAGACCTCGTCGAGCGAGCGCTTGATGCCGGCGCTGTCGCGGCGATGCACATAGGCGCCCAGCGTCAGGTTCTTCTGCACGCTCATCGCCGGGAACAGCTTGCGGCCCTCGGGGCAGTGCACCAACCCGGCCTGCACGATCTGCGACGGCTTCATGCCGGACAGCTCGCGGCCGTCGAAGCGCATGCTGCCGCCGCTGGTCCGGTGGATGCCGCTCATCGCCAGGAAGATCGAACTCTTGCCGGCGCCGTTCGCGCCGAGCAGCACCACCAGTTCGCCCGCCTTGGCGTGCAGCGTGATGTTGTCGAGCGCGCGGAAGCTGCCGTAGGAAAGCGATACGCGTTCAAGCTGCAACATGGTCGGCTCCCAGATAGGCTTCGATGACCTGCGGATTGCGCTGGATTTCCGCCGGCGTGCCCTCGGCGATCTTCTCGCCGTAGTTCAGCACCATGATCTTGTCGGCGAGCCGCATGATCATGTCCATCTTGTGTTCGATCAGGCAGACCGTCTTGCCGTGCCGGACCATCTTGCGGATCAGCTCGGCCAGGCCAACGGTCTCCTCGGGATTGACGCCGCCGGCCGGCTCGTCGAGCAGCAGCAGCTCGGGCCCGGTGGCCAGCGCCAGCGCAAAGGCGACGCGCTTGCGCTCCTCCTGCGTGATGTCCGACGCCACCTCATGCGCGAGATGCGACAGCCCGACGAAGTCCAGCGCCTCCTCGGCCTTGTCGCGGCACAGCCGTTCTTCCTCGCGCAGCCGCTTCGTGTTGAACAGCACGTCGCGCAGGCCCGCATGGGTGCGCAGCCGATGGCCGACGATCAGGTTGTCGAGCACGGTGGCGCGATCGAACAGCGCGGTGGCCTGGAAGGTCCGCGCGATGCCCATCCGCGCGATGCGGTCGGCCCGCATGCCCGCCACGTTGCTGCCCTTGAACAGCACCTCGCCCGAGGTCGGCGCATGGGTGCCGGCGACCAGGTTGAAGAAGGTCGTCTTGCCGGCGCCGTTGGGGCCGATGATGGCGTTGATATGGCCGGCCTCGAAGGTCACCGAGACATCGTTGACCGCGGTCAGCCCGCCGAATTTCTTGGTCAGGTTGCGGATCTCAAGCATGGTCGGCTCCGGCGGAAGCGGGGGCGGGGGCAGCGGCCTTGCCGTCGGCCGCACCGGCGGCGGCATGACCACCAT
>NZ_AMPR02000189.1:0-5893 GCF_000307735.3 Cupriavidus sp. HPC(L)
CCTGCCGGACGCCGATGGCGTGCCGCGCTGGCAGATCGTGGCGCCTGCCGCGCAGGCCGATGCGCTGCGCGCATCGCTGGGCACCACGCTGCTGCAAGCCGATGCCGAACTGTGGGACTGGCTGGATATCCGCACCGGCATTCCGCGCATCGTGGTGGCCACGCAGGAACAGTTCGTGCCGCAGATGATCAATTTCGAGCTGATCGGCGGCGTCAATTTCCGCAAGGGCTGCTATCCGGGTCAGGAAGTCGTCGCGCGCAGCCAGTACCGCGGCACGCTCAAGCGCCGCATGTGGCTGGTCAGCGGCGAAGGCGAGACCCCGGACGAAGGCGCCGAGATCTATCGTGCCGACGATCCCGGCCAGCCGAGCGGCATGATCGTCAACGCGGCGCCCAAGCCCGATGGCGCCGGCTGGGACGCGCTGGCCGAGCTGAAGATCGATGCGGCCGGCGCGAGCCTGCATCTGGGCCATGCCGAAGGGCTGGCGATCACAGTGGGCGAGCTGCCCTACCCGGTGCCGCTGCTGGCCACCGATCCGGCCGCCTGAGGCCGGCCTTCCACGGTCCGCAGCAAGACGCCGCAAGGAGACGCCGCGATGAGCGACCACCTGTTCGTCTACTTCCGCGTGCGCGAGCAGGATGCCGCCGAGGCGCTGCCGCACTGGCACCGCTGGATGGCCACGGTGGCCGAAGCCACCGGGATCGGTGGTACGCTGATGCGCAGGCCCGAAACCCGCGCCGGCCTGCAGACCTGGATGGAGGCCTACGCCGACGTGCCGCCGGCCTTCGATGCGACGCTCGACGGTCTGTGGCGGCAAAGCGGTTTGCAGCACTGGCTCGAAGGCGAGCGCCAGGTCGAACGCTTCGTCGACCTGGACCTGTTGTAGCGCGGTGCCGCCCACAGCGATGCGGCGGCCCGCAACAAGGAAAGGCTTATGTGTTTGATCCTCGTCGCCTGGCAGGCCCACCCCGACTATGCGCTGGTGGTCGCGGCCAATCGCGATGAATTCTATGTCCGCCCGGCGGCGCCGGCGCACTGGTGGGACGATGCGCCCGAAGTGCTGGCCGGCCGCGACCAGGCGGACGTGATCGGCGAGCCGGGCACCTGGATGGGCGTGACCGCGGGCGGCCGCTTTGCCGCGCTGACCAATTACCGCGCGCCTTCCGAAAAGCGCACCGATGCCCGCTCGCGCGGCGAACTGGTGGCCGGCTTCCTGCGCGGCGAGGCGTCGCCCGAGCAATACGTCGGCGATCTCGCGCGCGGCGCCGGCATCCGCAGCCCCGGCGCCTACAACGGCTTCAACCTGCTCGCGGGCGATCTCGACGCGCTGTGGTGGTACAGCAACCGCTCGCCCGACGGCGCCCCGCAGCGGCTCAAGCCCGGCCTGTACGGCCTGTCCAACGCGCTGCTCGACACGCCGTGGCCCAAGGTGCGCAGCCGCGTCGGCGCGCTGGCCGAGACGCTGGCCGCCGACACCGGCGCACCCGGCGCCAGCGTCGAGCCCTATCTGGCGCTGCTGGCCGATACGCGCCAGGCCTGCGATTTCGAACTGCCGCAGACCGGCGTCGCGCCCGAATGGGAAAAGCTGCTGTCGTCGGCCTTTATCCGTTCGCCGTCTTACGGCACGCGCGCCAGCACGGTGCTGCGCGTGCGCCACGATGGCCGCTTCGACCTGAGCGAGCGCAGCTTCGACGCGTCCGGGCCGATCGGCGAGGTCTCGTACCAGGGCCAGATGAACGTGGTCAGCAGCGCGGGCACGATTCCGGCGCCGCGCTAAAGTCCAGCTGTCGTTCCCGCGCAAGCGAGAACCCAGTGGCTTAGACAGGCGCCGCTGGCAAAGACACTGGGCCCCCGCCTGCGCGGGGGCGACAGGATATGGACTGTCAGGCGGCAAGATACCGCCGCACCGTCCGCGCCCCGGCCAGCGCGATCCATCCCATCGTCAGCGCCACCAGGCCAAGTCCATAGCGCAGGTCGCTGGCGTGCGCGACGCCGCCGATCATCACCGGACCCAGCATCAGCCCGATATAGCCGAAGCGCGCCACGCGGGAGATGCCCTCGGCCGGGGGCACACCGGGCAGCCGCGATGCCGCCACAAAGAAGATCGGCACCATATTGGCCGCCCCGAGGCCCATCATCGCGAAGCCCAGCAGGCTCGCCCACGGCGCGGGCCACAGCAGCGCGAGGCTGATGCCGACGAAGGCCAGCCAGGCGCTCGCCGTCAGCGTGCCGGCGTCGCTCCAGCGCGCCCGGGCCAGATCCCCGGTGAAGCGGCCGACCGCCATGCCGCCCGAGAACGCGGCATAGCCAAAGCTGATCCAGCCGATCGGCGCCTGCGCGATCTCGCGCATATAGACGCTGGTCCAGTCGTACATCGCGCCCTCGCCCACCAGCCCGAGAAACGCCATCAGACCGAGCAGCCACAGCGCGCGGCCGGCGTGGTCGTGCCCCTTGCCGGCGTGCGGCGCGGTCGGGTGGTCGGGCAGCAGCCAGCGCTTCGACGCCAGCCCCACGCCGGCGGTCAGCAGCGCCATGCCGATCGCGTGCGCCAGCGGTGGAACCTGCAGCGACAGCAACAGCCCGCCAACTGCCGCGCCGACCATGCCGCCGAGGCTGAACATGCCGTGCAGCGCGGACATGATCGGCTTGTGGCGCCGGGATTCGACCGTGGCGGCCTGCGCGTTCATCGCGACATCGAACACGGCGCTGGCCATGCCGAACGCGATCAGCGCGGGCACCAGCGCGTAGAAATGCGGCATCGCCAGGATCGCGATGGTGGCGACGCCATAGGCCACGCCGCCCGACATGCAGGCGCGCGTGCTGCCGACCCGCGAGATCCAGCGGCCCACCGGACCCATCGCGACGATGGCGCCGAAGGCCACCGCCAGCATCGCCATCGACAGCACCGCATCGGACAGGCCGAAGCGCGCCTTGATCGTCGGGATATGGACGCCCCAGGTGGCGAAGGTCGCGCCATTGACGAAGAACAGCGCCATCGTGGCCCAGGTGGCCGGCGCGGTACGCTGCGGCGGAGGCGGATCGGGCGGTGCGGGGGGATGCGGGGCCGAAGCGGACGGCCGCGGCAGATCGGTGGACAGGTCGTTCATGCGAGACGGTGGGTACGGCTCGGTATGGTCCTGCATGGTCTCATACCGCCGCCGCGGCGGCCGTCGGCCGATGACTGACGCGCGGGTGCTCGAGCGTCGCTCGAACGTGCTCCGCCCTTGGAGGCTAGCCTCCCAGCCGCTTGCGCATCTCGATATGGGGAATCCCGGCTTCCTCGAACGGCTCGCCGACCTGCTGGAAGCCGACGCGCGCGTAGAACGGCGCCGCATGCGACTGCGCGTTGAGCACCAGTTCGGGATAGCCGAGTGCCTCGGCCTTGGCCATCAGCGCATCGAGCACGCGGGCGCCGACGCCGGTGCCGCGCGCGCTGGCGAGCACCGCCATGCGGCCGATGTGGCCGTCCGGCAGCAGGCGGCCGGTCGCCACCGCGACGCCCTGCGCGTCATAGGCGATCGCATGCCAGCTGGGCTCGTCCCATTCGTCCCACTCGAGTTCGACCGGTACGCCCTGTTCTTCGACGAACACGGCATAGCGGATCGCGCGCGCGGTCTCGCGCGCTTCGGACCAGGGCAGCAGGCGAACGGTGAGGGTCATGATGAAAGGATGACGCGTCGGTTGGCGAGGATCGGCATGATACCCGCGTCGGACGCGTCCGGTGCAGCCGGCTTGCCGATGGCGACTCGCTCCCGGCTTACTGCTCCGGCGCCACCGTCTCGTACGTGACGATCGCCTCGCGCACGGCCGCCGGCACCGGGGCCGAGCGCTGCGTCGCCGGATCGGCGCAGACGTAGACGATCTCGCCGGTGATCAAATGCTCGTCGCCGCGGTACATCTCGACGCGGAACAGCATGCTCGAGCGGCCGATGCGCGCGATGCGCCCGCGGATGTCCAGCATGTCGTCGAAGCGCGCCGAGCCGTGGTACTCCAGCGTCGACTTGACGACGTACATGTCCACGCCATGCGCGTGCAGCACGTCCTCGGGATAGCGGATGCCGACCGCGCGCCAGTACTCGGTCACGCAGATATCGCAATAGGTCAGGTAATGCGCGTTGAAGACGATCGACTGCGGATCGACCTCGGCCCAGCGCACGCGCAGCGGCATGCTGTGGCGAAACTCTTCCTTGGCCATGCGGAGTCCTCGGGTAAGACAGCGTCCGGGAAATTCGTCGCCCCGCAAATGCGGGGGCCCAGCGGCTTTTCCCATTTCCGCGTGGCGCGGCAAGCCACTGGGTCCCCGCCTGCGCGGGGACGACGGGATCAACGGCCCTCGGCGAGGGCCAGCGCGCATATTGCTGCCGCGGCTTACTGCGGCCGAGCCAGGCCCAGCTTCTCGATGATCGCCTTTTCCTTCTTGACCGTATCGGCCGCGAACTTCGCGTACTGCTCGCTGTTCATGTAGAACGGCTCCATGTCGAACTTCGCCAGCGACTCGCGGTAGTTCGGCATCTCCATCGCCTGCTTGAACGCGTCATGCAGCTTCTTGACGATCTTCGGGTCGGTGCCCTTGGGCGCGGCCAGGCCGAACGGCGAGGTCTGCACGATGCCCAGGCCCAGCTCCTTGAGCGTCGGCACGTTGGGGAAGCGCGGCGAACGCTTGTCGCCCCACACCGACAGCAGGCGCAGGCGGCCCTGCTCGACGTACGGCCCCCAGGCCGGCGTGTCGGCCACAGACATCACGTGGCCGCCCAGCAGCGCCTGCATCGACTCGGAATTGCCCTTGAACGGGATGTGCGAGAACTGGACGTTCTGCTTCATCGCCAGCTCTTCCATCGTCAGATGCAGCGTCGTCATCGAGCCCGGCGTGCCGTAGGTCAGCTTGCCGGGGTTGGCCTTGGCGTAGGCGATGTACTCCTGCATCGTCTTGATCGGCGAATCGGCCGGCACGACCAGGCCGAACGCATAGCCGGCCAGGTTGATCACATAGGTCAGGTCCTTGACCGGGTCCCAGTTGATCTTGGTCGTGTACGGCAGGCGGAACACCGGCAGCGGGATCTGCGCCAGCGTATAGCCGTCGGGCGGCGTGGCCTGCATCATCTGCGCCGGCAGCACGCCGCCGGCACCGGGCTTGTTCTCGACGATCACCGGCTGGCCCAGGATCTTCGAGGCGTTCTCCGCGAGCACGCGGAACGGGATATCGGTGGAACCGCCCGCGGTATAGCCGATGATGAGGCGGATCGGCTTCTGCGGGAAATTGTCCGCCTGGGCGTGGGCCGCGGGGGTGGCGGCCAGGCCGGTTACCGCGGCGGCGGCGATGGCGCCCGCGCGGGCGAGGAAGTGGCGGCGTTGCATCTGTAGTCGTCTCCTGTTGCTACAAGGTACTGCTCGGGTACTCGTGGATTGCCTGAAAAAACCGGGGTTCTGCGACCGCCTTGGCTTGGCATCGAGCGCGGCCCTAGATGGGCGGCGCGGTGCCGAAGGCCGTCCGCAACGCGCGCACGGCATCGTCGTGCGCGCGCGCCACTGCCGGGACGAAGCGTCCCAGCTTGAAGAAATCATGGATCATGCCGGGGTAGTCCGCCACTTCTGCCGGCACGCCTGCGGCGCGCAGCTTGCCGGCATAGGCGACGCCCTCGTCGTGCAGCGGATCGTAGCCCGCCACCGCGATCCAGGCGGGACAGCACCCGGCCACCTCCGCACCGCTGCCGCCGCCATCGAGCGGCGCAAAGCGCCAGTCGTCGCGGCTCTGCTCGCGGTCCAGATACTGCGCGAAGAACCACTGGATCATCGACGCGGTCAGCAGATAGCCGTCGGCCAGCGCCCGCTGCGACGGCGTGTCCTGGCGCGCGCTGGTGCCCGGATACAGCAGCATCTGCAGCACCGGCGCGAG
>NZ_AMPR02000188.1:0-5897 GCF_000307735.3 Cupriavidus sp. HPC(L)
CGCTGATCGCCGCCGAGCCCGCGGCGTGGCCGCGGCGGCCGCTGCCCGATATCGGCGGCGAGGTGTTGCGCGCCAGAGGCCTGAGCAAGCGTTTTGGCGACCATCTGCTGTTCGACGGCCTCGACCTGGCGCTGCACGCGGGCGAGCGCGTGGCCGTCACCGGACCCAGCGGCAGCGGCAAATCGACCTTGGGCAATGTGCTGCTCGGTCTCGCCCGGGCCGATCGCGGCAGCGTGCGCCGCGCCGACGGCATTGCGCGGGTTCGTTTCCAGAAGCTCTATCAGGACCCGGCCGGCGCCTTCGCGCCGCATGTCTCGCTGGGCCGCGCGCTGCAGGACCTGATCGCGCTGCACCGGCTCGAACGCGCGCCGCTGCGGCCGTGGATGGAGCGGCTCGGCTTGTCGGCCGATCTGCTCGAACGGCTGCCGGGCGCGGTATCCGGCGGCGAACTGCAGCGCTTCGCCTTGCTGCGCGCGCTGCTGCTGCGGCCGGCCTTCCTGTTCGCCGACGAGCCGACCTCGCGGCTCGACCCGGTGACACAGCGCAATACCATCGACCTGATCGTCGAGGCGGCGGAACAATCGGACTGCGCGCTGATGCTGGTCACGCACGATCCGGATCTTGCCGCCAACGTGGCGGCCCGCACGCTGGCGTTCTGATGAACATGGCGCCGGCTGATGTCGTTCCCGCGAAAGCGGGAATCCAGCGTCCTTGAAAGACACTGGGTCCCCGCCTTCGCGGGGACGACCGGCATGGTCAGCAGGGATGGCCGAGCGTCAATCGAAGATCTCGTGCCAGATGCTCTTCTTGCGATAGTGCTTCTGCTCGCGATAGCGGTCGTCGTCGCGATAGCCGCGCTCGTAGCCGCGGTCATAGCCGCGCGGATCGGCCGGGCGTTGCGGCGCAGCGGCCGGGGCCGCCTGGGCGACCGGCGCCTGTTCGGCGGACGCGCGTTCCAGGATCTTGTCGAGCTCGCCGCGATCGAGCCACACGCCGCGGCATTTCGGGCAGTAGTCGATCTCGACGCCCTGGCGTTCGGCCATCACCAGCGTGGTCTCGGTACACACGGGACATTGCATCGCAGCTCTCCTTGATTGCGTGTTCAACGGCTGTCAGACCGTCGGCGGCCGGCTTGGTTCGGCACCGCGGATGCCGGCTTGCGCTTGATGCGCCACATCTGGTGGAACGGAATCTTCAAGTTGCACTTGTTGATGGGATCAAAACTTCTCGTTTCCATCAGGCCTGGCCGATCGGCGATAGTTGCGCCACTTGACGATCACATACAGGAGCGTGCCATGTCAGCCGAATCGAAGTTCCAGATCGCCTACCTCGACGGACAGCCCGCCTCGGCGGCGGACCTTGCCCCGATCGCCTTCGCCGGCTATGCCCACTTCACCGCGATGCAGGTCAGGGATGGCCGCATTCGTGGCCTGGACCTGCATCTGTCGCGGCTGCGCTCGGCATCGTCGGCGCTGTTCGGCACCGCGCTGCCGGATGAACAGGTGCGGCAGCAATTGCGGACCGCGTTGCAGGCGGGGCCCGGCGACCTCTCGTTGACGGCGACGGTGTACTCGCCCGAAGGCGAATTCACGGCGCGCGGCACTGGGACGCCCCGGTTGCTGATCCGGACCGGTCCGCCTTCGTCGGGCCCCAACGGTCCTCTGTCCCTGCAGACCGTCGAGCACGAGCGCGTCCTTCCCGCAATCAAGCACGTCGGCGAAATCGCCAAGACCTGGTACCTGCGCCAGGCCGTGGAACAAGGCTTCGACGATGCGGCCTTCGTTGACCGTCATGGGCGGCTCAGCGAGGCCAGCATCTGGAACCTGGCGTTCTGGGACGGGGAGACGGTGGTATGGCCGGTAGCGGAGATGTTGACCGGCACCACGATGGGCATCGTGCGGCGTCAGCTGGACCGGCTTGGCATTGCGCAGCGCTCGCGCGAGATCAGGCTTGCCGACGTGCCTTCGCTCGCGGGCGCCGTGGTGATGAACTCGTGGACGCCCGGCGTGCCGGTGCGGCGCGTCGGTTCGGTGCCCATCCCCGATGCGCCGGAGTTTGTCGCGCTGCTGCGGCGTGCCTATCAAGCGGAGCCCGCGGTGGCGCCGTGACGCGCTTCACCGCCTGCGCTCATTGCTTGGGCTCATTGCTTGGGCTCATTGCTTCGGAATCCCCGCCAGCGTGGCCGCCGCCGACCACCGCTTGATCTCGTCGAGCTGGAACTTGCGCAGCACGTCGGCGCCGCCGGCGAAGATCTGGCCATTGGTGCGGCCGATGAATTCGGCGGCCTCCTTGCTGTTGAAGATCTCGACCGCGGCCTGGCTCAGCTTGTCGACGATCGGCTTGGGCGTATTGGCGGGCGCGAACAGCGAGACCCAGTTGATCATGTAGTAGTCCTTCAAGCCCAGTTCCTGCAGCGTCGGCACATTGGGCTGCACGTCCAGCCGCTTGTCGCCGGTGACCGCCAGGATCCGCGTCTTGCCGGTCTGCGCCAGCGCCGCCGCGGCGGTGTAGTCCGACAGCGCGAAGTCCACCTGTCCACCGGCCAGGTCCGCGACGGCCGGCGCCGCGCCCTTGTACGGAATCGCCACGGCCTTGACGCCGGCCTGCTTCAGGAACAACTCGGTGGCGATCTGGTACGAGGCCGAGCCGGAGCCGTAGCTCAGCTTGCCGGGCCGTGCCTTGCCGTCGCGGATCAGGTCCTGCACCGTGCGATACGGTGAGCTCGCGGGCACCGACAGCACCATCGCGCCGTAATAGAGCCGCGCCACCGGCGCGAAGTCCTTGACCGGGTCGTAGGGCAGCGACTTGAACTGCACCGCGTTGGTGGCCATCGGCGAGTTGCTGGCGACGAACAATGTGTAGCCGTCGGGCTCCGCACGCGCCACCGCCTGCGCCGCGATGAAGCTGTTGGCGCCGGGCCGGTTCTCGACCACGAAGGGTTGGCCGAAGCGTGCCTCCAGCTTCTGCGCGAGGAAGCGCGCGGTGCTGTCCGAGCCAGTGCCCGGCGGGAACGACACCACGATCTTGACCGGCTTGCCCGGATAGCCGGCGGCATCGGCAGCCGCATTGCCGGCGACCGCTGGCGACGGCGACATCATCGCCAGCGCGATCGCCGATCCGGCGGCAAGCGAAGCCAGCCGCGCAACGTTGCCCATGTCCATCCACTGATAACGCATCGTTCTGTCTCCTTGCGGACGGTGTGAATCCCATCCTGTCGAACCAGGCCACAGGCTAAGCGCCCACCGGCGGCCGGGCAATTGTCGCGAGGGCATATCGCTTATGCGCATGCCGCATGACGCGCTCCCCTCTCCCGCGAGCGGTAGAGGGGGGAGAGGGCAAACGGCGGTCGTCATGTCGCCGGCGTCTGATAACCACCTCCTCTCCCCAACCCTCTCCCCCTGAGGGGGAGAGGGAGGACAGCTACCGCAGAGCCGGACGCCATGCGGCTCGAGCTGGACGCCATGCGGTTCTGCTGTCCCAACCCCAGACAACCGGATTTTTGTTATGCCGCCGCCGCGATGGGCGGCCGCCCTCGCCGTCGCTAAGCTGGCCGGCACATCGACTGTGGACGTACGCAGTGGACCAACGACAGGAGGGGGAGTGGACACAGCCAGCCAAATCGTGATTCGACCGGCGCAGCCCGATGGCGATCTCGCGCCATTGCCGGCGCAAGTACGCGCCTTTCTCGCCGAGACCGTCGGCGACCGCCCGCCGCAGAAGCGGGCGCAAAGCTGGTCCGGCTTCGACCCCGAATTCAGTCTCGCGCTCGGCGCCAAGGGCTGGATCGGCATGACATGGCCGAAGGCCTTCGGCGGACAGGAGCGCTCGATGCTGGAGCGCTATGTCGTGCTGGAGGAACTGTTGGCCGCAGGGGCGCCGGTGGGCGGCCATTGGGTCGCCGAGCGGCAGAGCGGTCCGCTGCTGATGCGCTATGCGGACCCCGAAGTCGCCCGCGAGATCGTGCCCCGCATCACGCGCGGCGAGCTGCGCTTCTGCATCGGCATGAGCGAGCCCGATTCGGGCTCGGACCTGGCGTCGATCCGCACGCGCGGCGATCGCGTCGACGGCGGCTGGGTCGTCAACGGCACCAAGCTGTGGACCTCGAACGCGCATCGCTCGCACTACATGATCGCGCTGGTGCGCACCGACCGCAGCGCCGACGACAAGCACAAGGGCCTGTCGCAGCTGCTGATCGACATGCGCTCCGAAGGACTGCAGGTGCGGCCGATCCGCAATCTGGCCGGCGAAGAACACTTCAACGAGGTGGTGTTCGACAACGTGTTCGTGCCCGACCGGATGGTGATCGGCGAGCCGGGGCAGGGCTGGGCCCAGGTCACCGCCGAGCTGACCTTCGAGCGCAGCGGTCCCGAGCGCTATCTGAGCAGCTACGCGCTGCTGGCCGAGATGGTCGACCACGCCGATGCCGACGACGCGCGGCACGCGGTCGAACTCGGCTATCTGGTGGCTGAACTCGGCAATCTGCGGCAGATGTCGCGCGGCATCGCGGCGATGCTTCATCGCGGCGAGAACCCGCAACTGGCGGCGGCCAACGTCAAGGACCTGGGCGCGCTGTTCGAGCAGCGCATCCCCGAGGTCGCGCACCAGCTGTTCGGCCATGAACTGCGCCCGGACGGCTCGCCCTTCGTCGCCACGCACTGCCACCTGACGCAAACCGTGCCCTCGTTCTCCCTGCGGGGCGGTACGCGCGAAATCCTGCGGGGAATCATTGCCAGAGGGCTGGGGGTCCGATGAACCAAAGGGAACAAAGCGAACAAAGCGAACGCGAACTGGCGCTTGAACTCGAGCTCGAGCAGATGCTGGCCGACAGCGCGCAACGGCTGTTCGACAACGAAGTCACCACCGCGCAGCTGGAAGCGGCCGAGCGCGGCGAATGGCAGTCGGCGCTGTGGCAAACGGTGGAGGACAGCGGCCTGACGCGGCTGTTCGCCGGCGAAGACGACGGCGGCGCCGCGGCCGGCTGGCAGCAGGGCCTGCCCGCGCTGCTGGCGGCGAGCCGCACGCTGGCGCCGATTCCGTTCATCGACACCGCGGTGTGCGGATGGGTGCTGGCGCAGCTGGGCATCGCGATGCCCGATGGGCCGATGGCATTGGCCGCGCACGTTGGCGATGCCGAAGCGGAGCGGCCGGTCGCACGCTCGAGCGCCGAAGGCTGGCGCCTCGACGGCACGGTGGACGTGCCGTGGGGCCGGCACGTGCGCCACGTCGTGGTGCGGGCGGTCGAACGCCAGCCGTTCGGGCGCGCGGTGTGGCTGCTGGCGCCGACCGCCGCGTGCCGCGTCGAAACGAGCGCCAACCTGGCCGGCGAGCCGCGTGACCGGCTGCGCTTCGACGACACGCTGTCGGCCGCCGCGGTGGTGGTGGAGAAGCCGGCCGACGAGGCGATGCTGGGCCCCGTCGCCGGGTCGTCGCAACCGTCGCAACCGTCGCCGCTCGGCGCGCTGATGCGCGCCATTCAGATCGCCGGCGTGCTCGAGCGCGTGCTGAACCAGACCGTGCAATACGCGACCGAGCGCATCCAGTTCGGCCGGCCGATCGCGAAGTTCCAGGCGATCCAGCAGCAGCTGGCGATGCTGGCCAACGAGGTGGTAGCCGCGCGTATGGCGGTGGCCAGCGCCTGCGCGGCGATGCGCGCGCCGGGCTGGGACAGCCAGGCGATGGTGGCGAAGGTGATCTGCGGCAACGCCGCCGGACGCGCGGCCGCGATCGCGCACCAGGTCCATGGCGCGATCGGATTCACGCACGAGCACTCGCTGCACTGGTCGACCCGCCGGCTATGGAGCTGGCGCGCCGAGTACGGCAGCGAGGCGCACTGGGCGCGCGAGATCGGCGCGCAGGCGATCCGCGCCGGCGGCGCCGCGCTGTGGCCGCGCGTCACC
>NZ_AMPR02000187.1:0-5924 GCF_000307735.3 Cupriavidus sp. HPC(L)
GGCCGAGCCCTATGTGCTGGGCGTGTCGGGCGGCGCGGCCACCGGCGCGTTGCTGGCGATGCTGACGCTGGCGCCGCTGTGGACCGTGCAGGCCGGCGCCGCCGGCGGCGCGCTGATGTCGATGGTGCTGGTCGCCACGCTGGCGCGGCGCGATCTGCTGCATCCGCAGGTCCCGGGCGGCCATCATGAAGCCGGATCGCGGCTGCTGCTGACCGGCGTGATCCTGGCCGCCGGCTGGGGTGCGGTGATCACGCTGATCCTGAGCATCGCGCCCGAGGCCCGGCTGCGCGGCATGCTGTTCTGGCTGACCGGCGATCTGGGCGGCACCGCCAGCTACGGGCTCGCGCTCGGCACGCTGGTGCTGGCGCTGCTGCTGACGCTGCCGATGGCGCGCGCGCTGAACGTGATGCTGCTCGGCGAGACCGTGGCCCGATCGCTGGGCGTGCGCGTCGGCCGGGTACGGCTGTCGGCCTACCTGGTCGCGTCGCTGGCGATCGCGGCGTCGATCACGACCGCCGGTTCGATCGGCTTCGTCGGCCTGGTGGTGCCGCATCTGGTGCGGCTGGCGTGGGGCAACGACCAGCGCCTGCTGCTGCCGGCGGCGGCGCTGCTGGGCGGCACGCTGCTGATGGCGGCGGACCTGATCGCGCGCACCGCGATCGCGCCGGCGCAATTGCCGGTCGGCGTGATCACCGCGTTGCTGGGCGTGCCGACCTTCCTGTTCCTGCTGCTGCGCCGGCCGCGATGAAGGATCCGCAATGACGACCGCTGCCGACTGGACCGTCCCGACTGTGCCCTGCCCACGGCTGTCGCTGCGCGGCCTGAGCCTGCGTGCCGGCGGCAAGGCGCTGTTCGACGCGCTCGAGCTGACCATGCGGCCCGGCGAGCTGTGGTGCGTGCTCGGCCCCAATGGCGTCGGCAAATCGACGCTGATGGCGGTGCTGGCCGGGCTGCGCGAAGCCGAGCGGGGCGACGTTCGGCTCGACGACGAGCCGCTCGCCACGCTGGCGCGCCGGCGGCCCGAGGTACTGGCCCGGCAGCGCGCCTATCTGCCGCAGGCCATCCACGACACCTTTTCGATGACCGTGCACGACGCGGTCGCCGTCGGCCGCCATCCGCATCTGTCGGGATGGGGTTGGAGCGGCCGGGACGACGACGCGGTGGTGGCGGATCTGCTGGAAGCGCTCGATCTGGCGGGCCTGGCCGGCCGCGATGTGCTGACGCTGTCCGGCGGCGAGCGCCAGCGCGTGTCGCTGGCCGCGGTGCTGGCGCAGCAGGCGCCGCTGTTGCTGCTCGACGAACCGCTGGCGCATCTGGACCTGCGCCATCAGATCCTGGTGCTGGACACGCTGGCGCGCCTGATGCAAGCCGGCCGCCATGCCGCGATGCTGATCCTGCACGACCTGAACTTGGCACGCCGCTATGCCACGCATGCGCTGCTGATGGCCGAGGACGGCCAATGCCTGCACGGCCCGGCGGATCAGATCCTGACGCCCGCGCACTGTTCGCGCGCGCTGCGCACACCGATCGTCGCCGTCGCGCAGGGCGCGCATACGGCGTTGATCGCCAATGGCCCGGCATGAGGCAGGGCCGGGCCGCTTACCCCTCACCGATACCGCTCCGCGCAATGACGAGCCATCACGACCCCGACCCGACCGACACCAACGACACCAACGACACCAACGACACCAACGACACCCACGACACCCACGACACCCACGACACCCACGACACCAACGACACCGAGGGCCGCGACGAACGCCACAAGGCCCGCATGGTCCGCAAGAAGGCGGTCGTCGATGCGAAGATCGCGGCCGCGCAGGACGAGCGCGGCGTGATCGTGATCACCACTGGCAACGGCAAGGGCAAGTCCAGCTCGGGCTTCGGCATGGTGATCCGCGCGCTGGGCCACGGCATGCAGGCCGGCGTGGTGCAGTTCATCAAGGGCGCGTTTCCCAGCGGCGAGGAAATGTTCCTGCGGCGCTTTCCCGAACAATGCGCGTTCCACGTGATGGGAGAGGGCTATACCTGGGAAACCCAGGACCGTGCGCGCGACGTGGCAAAGGCCGAGGCCGCGTGGCAGGTCGCGCGCCAGCTGCTGCGAGATCCGTCGATCGGCCTGGTGCTGCTCGACGAACTGAATATCGCGCTGAAGCTGCATTACCTGGACGTCGAGACCGTGATCGCCGATCTGCGCGCGCGTCCGCCGATGCAGCATGTGGTGATCACCGGCCGCGGCGCGCCGCAGGCGCTGATCGACGCGGCCGATACCGTCACCGAGATGGCGCCGGTCAAGCATGCATTCCAGCAGGGCATCAAGGCCCAGCGCGGCATCGAGATGTAAGCCATGAACACTGGACCGAACCCCGCATCGAAGTTCACGTTGCCCGCGATCGCCCCGCTGGACGAAACGCTGCGTCCGACGCTGCAGGCCGCCATCGACGACAAGACCAAGCCCCTCGGCGCGCTGGGGCGACTGGAATCGCTGGCCCTGCAGATCGGGCTGATCCAGCGCACCGCGCAGCCGGTGTTGCGGCGGCCGGCGATGATCGTGTTCGCCGCCGACCATGGCATCGCCGATGCCGGCGTCAGCGCCTATCCGGCCGACGTCACGGTGCAGATGGTCCGCAATTTCGCCGCCGGCGGCGCGGCCATCAATGTGTTGGCGCGCCAGCACGGCATGGCGCTCGAGGTCGTCGACGCCGGCGTGCGCGTGCCGCCGGGCGCGGCGCCGGGTCTGGTGGACTGCCGCATCGATGCGGGCACGCGCAACTTCCTCGACGAACCGGCGATGGGGCGCGCGCAGGCCGAGGCCGCCCTGGCCGCCGGCGCCGCCCGCGTGATGCACCATGCCGGGCAGGGGACCAATGTGATCGGCTTCGGCGAGATGGGCATCGGCAATACCTCGGCCGCCGCCTGCCTGGTCAGCCGGCTGGCGGGGTTGCCGATCGCGGGCTGCGTCGGGCGCGGCACCGGCCTTGACGATGCGGGACTCGCGCGCAAGCTGGCGCTGCTGGAACGGGCGCTGGCGCGGCATGCCGATGCGGTCGAACCGCTGGATGCGCTGGCCGCGCTGGGCGGCTTCGAGATCGCGATGATGGCGGGCGCGTTCCTCGCCGCGGCGTCGCAGCGGATGGTGATCCTGGTCGACGGTTTCATCGCGTCGGCGGCGCTGCTGGTCGCGAGCCGCCTCGATGCCGAGGTGTTGTCGTACTGCGTGTTCTCGCATTGCTCGCACGAGCAGGGCCACCGCGCGCTGCTGGAGCACTTCGGCGCGCGGCCGCTGCTGGCGCTGGACCTGCGGCTGGGCGAGGGCAGCGGCGCCGCGCTCGCGTATCCGCTGGTGGCATCGGCGGTGGCCTTCCTGCGCGAGATGGCGACCTTCGGGGCGGCGGGCGTCAGCACGGCCGGCGCGTTGCCGCAATAGACTCGCGTCGACCTGCCGCCATCCGCACCATGACGAACATGCCGACCGAGCCCACGCCCGAGCCGCTGCAGGATCGGCGAGACCAGCAAGCCGGGCAACCCCGGCGGCCGACCCATCCGCTGCTGCAGCGCGCCTGCGACGAACTGCGCTACCTGCTGACCGCGGTCGGCTACTTCACGCGCATACCGGTGCCGGCCTGGGTCGGCTTCGCCCCGCACTATCTGCATGCCGCCGCGCGCTGGTTTCCGCTGGTCGGCCTGATGGTCGGCGCCGTCGGCGCGCTGGCGACGCTGGCCGCGTGGCTGCTGTGGCCGCCCGCGGTCGCGGTGCTGATCGGCATCGGCGCCACGCTGCTGCTGACTGGCGCCTTTCATGAGGACGGCCTGGCCGATTGCGTCGATGCGTTTGGCGGCGGCTATCGGCGCGAGGACGTGCTGCGCATCATGCACGATTCGCGCATCGGTGCCTTCGGTGCGCTCGCGCTGGTGCTGGCCCTGCTGCTGAAATGGCAATTGCTGCTGGCGCTGGGCCAGCGCGGCGGGCTGCGCGAACTGCTGGTGGTGCTGGTGGCCGCGCATGCCGCCAGCCGCGCGATGGCGGTCAGCTATCTGGCGACGCTGGACTACGTACGTGCCGAGGGCAAGGCCAAGCCGGTCGCGCAGCGGCTGTCGCCGCGCGGACTGGCGCTGGTGCTCGCCTGCGGCGCGCTGCCGTTGCTGGCGGTCGCGCCGGGCTTCGGCGTCGCCGCGATGGCCGCGCTGGCGCTGCTGCGGCTGTTGCTCGGCCGCTATTTCGTGCGCCGCATCGGCGGCTATACCGGCGACTGTCTCGGCATGGCCCAGCAGCTTGGCGAACTGCTGATCTATCTGCTGGCGGCGGCATGGATCTGGTCCTGATCCGGCACGCGCATCCCGCGGTCGACGACGGGGTTTGCTATGGCCGGCTCGACCTGCCGCTGGCCGAGCCGATGTCGCCGGCGGCCGATGCGATCGTCAACGCCGCGTCGGCGGCCGCATCGGCCAACGGCGTGCCGGCTCCCGCGCGGATCGTCTGCAGTCCCGCGCAGCGCGCCCATGTCACCGCGCAGCGGATCGTGCAGGCCTGCGCCGCGCAAGCCGGGCGAGAGGGCCTCGCGATCGACGCCGATCCGCGCCTTCGCGAACTCGATTTCGGTGCCTGGGAGGGCCAGCGCTGGGACGCGGTGCCGCGCGCCGATCTGGACCAATGGGCGGCCGACCTGATGGATGCGCGCCCGCACGGCGGCGAATCGGCGCGCACCGCGTACGCGCGCGTTTCAGAATGGGCTGACTCGCTGCAAGCGCCTGCCGCCGCCGCCGAGCGCTGCCTGTGGGTGGTCGGCCACGCCGGCCCGATGCGGATGCTGGCCGCGCATTGGCTCGGTCTGCCGCTGTCCGTCACGCTGGGCTGGCAGCTCGGCTGGGGCGCGAGCTGCGGCGTCCGGCTCGATCGGGGCGCCGCGCGGCCGGGACGTCTGTTGTGGTGGAACCGCACGGCGGGTTGAGGGCCAACGAGGGCCAACGAGGGCCAACGAGGGCCGACGCACCGGGCTCCGCACCGCCCCCCGCACTGAAGGCCAGGCCCGCGCCGTGTTACTGCGCAGGCCGCCGGCTCCGTGCGACCTCCAGTTGCCGGCACAGAATCTCCGCGGCATCGATCGCACGCGGTCCCGCGCGATTGATCAGGTCGCCGTCGATCGTGAACAGATTGCCCCGCGCCACCGCCGTCAGCTGCGGCCAGCGCTGCCATTGCGCGAAATCCGCCAGCGGCCGGTCCGCCGGCGTCGCGCCCATGCTGGCCGTGATCATCGCCTCGGGATTGCGGGCGATCACCGCTTCGACCGAAATGGTCGGCACCAGCGGCGTCTCGTCGGCGAATACATTGCGGCCGCCGCACAGCGCCAGCATGTCGCTGACCATATGCTGGCCGTTGAGCGTCATCAGCGGCTGCTGCCAGACCTGATAGAACACCGACACCGGCGGCCGTGCGGCATGGGCCTTGCCGAGCGCGGCGATGCGCGCGCGCAGGCGCTCGGCCGCGGCATGCGCGGCAGGACCGGTGCCGAGCAGCACGCCGAGCTTCTCGATATTGTCGGGCACCGCCGCCAGCCGCCGCGGCTCGCTGTGGAACAGCGGCAGGCCCAGTGCGCGCAGCCGCTCCGTCTGCTTCTGCGCGTTGCCATGCCGCCAGACCACGATCAGGTCGGGCTTGAGCGCGGCGATCCGTTCGAGATCGAGCGCCTTGTTGTCGCCGACCCGCGGAATCGCGCGCGCCTCGGGCGGATAGTCGCTGTAGTTGACGGTGCCGACGATGCGCTCGCCCCCGCCCGCCGCGAACAGCATCTCGGTGACATGCGGGGCCAGCGACACGATGCGGCGCGCCGGCTGCGCCAGCGTGATGGTCTGGCCGGCATCATCGACGACGGAGACCGCGGCGCGTGCGTCGGCGGGCAGGACGGCGGCGAGCGCCGCGGCAAGCG
>NZ_AMPR02000186.1:0-6005 GCF_000307735.3 Cupriavidus sp. HPC(L)
CGATGATGCGGCCGATCGTCCATCCGCTGCAGGCGCGCCGGCCGGTCACGGCGCCAGCGCGAGGCAAGGCGAGCGCCGCCGACACGGCGGTGCCCGAGCGCTGGCTGACCGTGCACGGCGCCACGCTGCACAACCTGCGCAATGTCACCGCCAGCCTGCCGCTGTCGCGGCTGGTGGCGATCACCGGCGTCAGCGGCTCGGGCAAGTCCACGCTGGCGCGCGATGTGCTGATGACCAATCTGCTCGATGCGGTCGGCCGTTCGGTGCTGTCGTCGCCGGCCACGCGCCGCGCGCGCAAGTCGGCGCAGGCCGAGCCCGCCGCGGGCGCCAGCAAGGGCGTGGGCGTGAAGAAGCTCGACGTCCAGCATGTCTGGCAGGGCTGCGAGGCGGTGACCGGCTGGGAGGCGATCGATCGCGTGCTCGAGGTCGACCAGACTCCGATCGGCAAGACGCCGCGCTCCTGTCCGGCCACCTATATCGGCGTCTGGGACGCGATCCGCCGGCTGTTCGCCGAGACGCTGGAAGCGAAGGCCCGCGGTTATACCGCGTCCCGCTTCTCGTTCAACACCGGCGACGGCCGCTGCCCGGCCTGCGAGGGCCAGGGCGTGCGCACCATCGGCATGAGCTTCCTGCCGGACGTCAAGGTGCTGTGCGACGTCTGCCACGGCCAGCGCTTCAATGCGGAGACGCTGGCGGTCAGCTGGCGCGGCCGCAATATCGGCGAGGTGCTGACGATGGAGATCGACGAGGCGGTGGAATTCTTCGCCGCGCAGTCGAACATCGCGCATCCGCTGCAGCTGCTCAAGGACGTGGGCCTGGGCTATCTGACGCTGGGCCAGCCGTCGCCGACGCTGTCGGGCGGCGAGGCGCAGCGCATCAAGCTGGTCACCGAACTGGCCAAGGTGCGCGACGACATCACGCGCCGCGGACAGAAGCCGCCGCACACGCTGTACGTGCTGGACGAGCCGACCGTGGGACTGCATATGGCCGACGTGGCCAAGCTGATCCGCGTGCTGCACCGTCTGGTCGACGGCGGCCACAGCGTGGTGGTGATCGAGCACGACCTCGACGTGATCGCCGAAGCCGACTGGGTCATCGATCTCGGCCCGGAAGGCGGCGACGGCGGCGGCACCATCGTCGCAGCCGCGCCGCCGGACGTGCTGGCACGCACGCCGGGCAGCCATACCGGGGCGGCGCTGGTGCCGGTGCTGGCGCGCACCGCGGCGGTGGCGGCCAACGAGGTCGGGCCAAGGGTGGTGCGCGGGGCGGTGGCGTAGGAAGGAACTGGCGAGTAGAAAGTCGAAAGGCCGCATCAAGCGGCCTTTCTTCTCTTTTGCGTCCTGGATCGTGACGTCCGTCGTATACCGAGAGCGCTGTCAAGATTTGGTCCAGGCGCTTACCCGGCGATTGTACACCTTACCCCGCCAACGCTCCCGCATCCGGCACCACCAGCGCCACCAGATCGTTCAATTCCGTCAACGCGGTGCGATGCACGACCGCGGCCGGTACCACTTCGCCGTTGACTGGATCGGGCAGGTCGCGCGTCGCGCAGGCGGCTGCGACCACCGTGGTGGTGTAGCCGAGATCGAGCGCGGCACGCGCGGTCGCGCTGACGCACATATGGGTCATGAAGCCGGCGATCACCAGCTGCTTGCGGCCGGTCTTGCCGAGCGTGTCGGCCAGCGCCGTGCCGGCGAAGGCGTTAGGCAGATGCTTGACGATCACGGTCTCGCCCTGCGCCGGCGCGAGCTCGGCGATCAGTTCGGCATAAGGGCCCTGCGGATCGAAGATCGCCCCGCCCGGCTGCCCGTGGTGCTGGATGTGCACGACCGGTGCGCCGGCCTTGCGGGCGGCCGCCAGCAGGCGCTGGCACTCGGCCACGGCCTCGGCCATGCCGGACAGCGGCAGGCTGCCGTCGACGTACTCGCGCTGGTGGTCGATCAGCACCAGGCTGGCTTGCTGCCAGTCGGCCGGCTTGCGGGTCGCGCCGGCGAAATCCATCAGGGTCTTGGCTTGCGGCATGGAAGGCTCTCCTTCATCGAATGCACGACATCGTGCGATGCCGCCATGATAGGGTTCGGCTTGCCGATTCACCATGCCAGATTCCGACGAGGCACTGTGCAAAAAAGAACAGCCGGAACCACCCATTGGGACGATCTGCTGACGCTGGCCGTCCTGGCCCGCTCGGGCAGCTACGCCGCCTGCGCGCGCGAGCTTGGGCTGACCCATGCCACCGTGATCCGACGCCTGCGGCGCCTGGAGACGGCGCTGGGCGCGCCGGTGGCCGAATCGGTGCAGGGCCGGATCGAGCTGTCGCCGGCCGGGCGCATCGCGCTGGCCGCGGCCGAGCAGATGGAGCGGCATGCCGCGCGGATCGGCCGCGAGCTCGAAGCGCGCCGCGCCAGGCCCGGCAGCGTGTCCGGCACGGTCAAGCTGACCGCCACCGAGGGCGTGGCGACGCTGTTCATCGCCGAGCGCCTGCCGGCGCTGCGCGAGCGCCATCCCGGACTGACAGTGGAACTGATCGTCGAGGCGCGCCGCGCCAGCCTCGCACGCCGCGAGGCGCATCTGGCGATCCGGCTCAATCGACCGGTCGAGGAACAGGTGGTGGCGCGCCGCGTCGGCACGATCCACTACGGCGTCTATGGCAACGCGGCCATGCGCCGCCGCTACACCGACGAGGGCCTCGCCGCGCTGCCGTTCTGCCAGCTCGCGTTGTCGCTGGCGCCGGGCGTCGCGTTGCCCGAGATCCGCTGGGTCGACAAGCAGATCGCACGCGACGCCATCGTGCTGTCGAGCAACAGCGTCGATACGCTGCTGATGGCAGCCGCGGCCGGCGCCGGAGCCGCGCTGCTGCCACACTTCGCCGCGCGGACGCAGCCGTCGCTGCATCTGCTGCAGGACTGTCCGGACGTGCGGCGAGAGGTCTGGCTGGCCTATCCGTCCGAGTACCGGCGCCAGCCACGCTTTCGTGCCGTGGCCGACTGGCTGGCCGAGTGCTTCGCGGAGATGCCATAGGCCGGGCTGTCCCGCCGGGCCCTGGGGCAATCACGGCACCTGCCGCTGCACCGGCGCACCGATGCCGGCGTCCGTCACCGGCGCGATCACCAGATAGCGGCGCGCATCCTGGCGCTCGCCACCGCCGGCGACGACCTGACGAATCGGACCGACCGTATTGACGATCGCCGACCCCGCCGGATTCGCCATGAAGCGCGCCAGTGGTTCGATACGGCCGCCACCATCGACCCTGTCCGCCAGGCCCAGCACATAGGCCTGCTTCGGCTGCAGCCCGGTCGCCGAGGCCTGCAGCACCTGCACCAGCCCCTGATCGAACAGCGCGACGCTGGTGGGCGCCTGTTGGGGATGTTGGGCCTGCTGTGCCTGCTGGGCCTGCTCCGATCCGCCCGCGGCGACCGGCACCAGCGACAGCTGCGTGGCCCTGGCAATCGTGCCGGCCGGCTGCAGGTTCTGCCGGCCATCGCCCTGCCTGACCGCGTCCGGCACATAGACCACCGCCTGCGGCGCCTGGCCGACGGGGATCGTCGCGACCACGCGCTGGCTCAGCGTATCGATCGCCGCGAGGGCGTCCTCGTTCTCCAGCCCGACATAAATGCGGCTGCCGTCGCCCGAGGGCCACAGGCCGTGCGGCAGCTTGCCGACCGGAATGGTCGCGACCTGCGAAAAATCGTCGGTGCGGAACACCTTGACCTCGTTGGTCCCGCCCACCGTCACGTAGGCGAACTGGCCGTTGCGGTTGCGCACAAAATTGACGTGGTTGGTGATCGGCCCGGTATCGATGGTGCGGATGGGCGCAAAGGGCGGACGCGCATCGAACACCTGCACCTTGCCGATGTCCTTCAGCGTGAACCAGACCTGTTTGCCGTCGGGCGTCGCCGCGATGTTCGGGCAGAACGCGCTGGCCTGCTCGATGGTCGCGATCACCTTGTGCTCGGCCACGGACACCACGCTGGTGCGCGGCTGGAACGACGAACAGACATAGCCGTACTTGCCGTCCGGCGAGAAGATCTGCATGCCGGGCCCGGCCGGCACGGGGATCCGGGTCTTCTCGCGATAGGTCGCCGCGTCGATCACCGCGACATAGTCTTCGCCGCGCACCGTGACCCAGAGCTCCTTGCCGTCCGGCGTGTAGAACGCCTCGTGCGGCGAGCGGCCGAGATAGGTCACGTGCCGGACCGCATTGGTCTGCGTGTCGATGAACGATACCGAGTTCGAGCCGATCGACACGACCGCGAGCGTGCGGCCGTCCGGCGAGAAGCCAAGGCCGTGCACCAGCAGCTGTCCCTTGTACAAGGGGCTGAAGTTGGCCGGCGTCGGCTCGCCCAGGCGGATCATGCCGAGCACCTCGTTGGAAGCCGGATCGGTGACGGACACCGTGTTGGAGAACTGCTCCGCGGCGTAGATGCGGTCGCGATGGCTGATCGGCCGGTCGGGATCGGTGGCGCGCGGCGGCTGGCCAGCCCGCGTGGCGGCCGGCAAGGCCAGCGACAGGGCCAGGGCCGCGATGGCGGCGGTCGGGGTGAGCTTCATCGTGGCTCCTTGTGCGAATGGTGGATGGCGCGGTGGCCCGGCTCGCTGCCGGCGACCGCGCTGCCGGCGACCGCCGCAGTATCGGCGGACGTATCGGCAGGCATATCGGCGAACGTATCCGCCACCGGCGGCGCCTGCCCGATCGCCAGATACATCGCGGCAATCTCCTGCTGCTGCGTGGCGATGATCTCCTGCGCGATCCGGCGCAGTTGCGGATTGCGGCCGTGCCGCAGTTGCGCCATCGCCATCTCGATCGCACCGCGGTGGTGCGGCACCATCATGTGGACGAAGTCGCGGTCGACGTCGCCGCTGGGCGCGATCGCCATGTCCTTCATCATCCGTTCCATCGCGCGATCGTTTTCGGCCAGGAAGGCCGCGTGGTCGCCGGCATCGGCGGACGCCGCCACGGCGAACACCGCCAGCACTGCGCCGACCGCCCACGACATCGGCGATGCAGCCGGCGCGCCGCCGCGACTGCGGTGGCGCCTTCGAAAACACAGAGCCATGCTGTACTCCTCGAGGTCCGTATCAACAGGTGAACAGCGGTGCCGGCACCCTTATTCCCCCGGGCCGGAAAAAAATCGCGATCGGCGGCCGGCGCCGGCGGGAATAAAATCGCCCCGATGGTGTTCACGCTGTAAGGGCAGACGCCGGGCAGACCCGGCACGGCCCGCCGACCGACAAAGGAACAGCGATGGGGGTTCGTGAAGAACTGATCGACCACGTGCCGCGGCTGCGCCGCTATGCGCGCGCGCTGGTCCACAACCGCGAGCTGGCCGACGACCTGGTGCAGGACACGCTCGAGCGCGCGCTGCGCCATGCGCGGCAATACCACGACGGCACCGATCTGCGGGCCTGGCTATTCACGATCATGCATAACGCCTTCGTCAACCAGATGCGCAGCGCCGGCATGCGCGCCGCGCATGTGCCGATGGACGACGACACGCTGTCCGACGGCCTGCCGGGCGCCGACTGGCACAGCACGGCGAATCCCGCCGGCTCGCTGGAGGTGCGCGACCTCGACTACGCGCTGCAGCGGCTGCCGGCCGAACAGCGCGAGGTGGTGCTGCTGGTCGGCCTCGAATCGATGAGCTATGCCGAAGTGGCGCTGGCGCTCGGCATTCCCGTCGGCACCGTGATGTCGCGGCTGTCGCGCGGGCGCGAGCGGCTGCGCAGCCTGATGGCCGGCGTCAAACCCGAAGCCCGACTGAGGGTGGTGCGATGAGCAACGAAGCATTCGCGATCAGCGAGGAAGAGATTCACGCCTACGTCGACGGCATGCTGCCCGACGCGCGGCGCGCCGAGATCGAGCAGCGGCTCGAGCACGACCCGCAGCTGGCCCAGCGGATCAGCCAGTACTACGCGCTGAACCATATGCTGCACGCCCGCTACGACCGCGTGCTGAACGAACCGCTGCCGTCGCGGCTGCGCGGCGAGCCCGCGCGGCGCGGCGCCTG